>PYCK01000129.1 GCA_009649835.1 Candidatus Methanocomedens sp.
ATCCTGTAAATCCGGTCAAAATACCATGCTTTTTGAAGTGGATACGGATGTACCTCTATTTTGCACGGTAATCGCCATTACAGGACATACACCCACACAAAACTTGCAGAAGAGACATGAATCCGGGTTCGCTGCAAAATATTTTGGATTACCATCTTTCCTGATTCTAATGTCCCATATTATCGGACCTTTAGGACATACCTTCTTGCAGCGTCCACAACCTGTGCAAGTATTGTCAACTATTATTTCTACTGTCATTTTAATTCCAATGTATTTTTCAGGACCGCATCTCCCTGTATACCAAAAGAATTTCCCTACAATAATGGAAATATATTCATACAAGCATATATAATACCCTTAATGGCCTATTAATTATTACATAACAGGTCTAATAAGCATACGCATGTTATTGATATGGAAATCAATTAATATCCGGAGAAAGGATTGAAATATTTTATGGATTTAAACCACCTACTTGAAAAATTAAAAAACGGGGACATCGAAGTGGAAGAAGCCAGCAAACAGATCAGGCTCGGTAACATCCACACATTGAGCGAAATATCCAACATCGACCCCTACCGGATGAAACGTACAGGCATACCTGAAGCCATCTTTTCAGAAGGAAAGAACCCGGATGACCTGGTCCATATTGCCACAGAACATCTCAAACATGAAGGCAGGGCCATACTCACCAGGGTCTCGGACGAACAGCTTACAGTGCTTGAACAAAAACACACAGTTGAATGGAACAAGTATGCCAGGATCGCCATTCTCAGGGCCGACGGTTTCCAGGTAGATAAGACCGGTGGTGCTATTGGCATAATCACAGCAGGCACTGTGGACGTACCAGTTGCCGAAGAAGCAAGGATCATTGCACAGGAGATGGGTGTGACTGTGCATACCATCTACGATGTAGGGGCTGCAGGTATTCACAGGTTGTTCCCACCACTTGGGGATATAATAGAGAAAGGCGTTGATGCAATTGTAGTGGCAGCCGGCAGGGAGGGCACACTTCCCACTATAGTCTCCGGCATCGTGGATGTACCTGTAATAGGGTTACCGGTATCATCGGGATACGGTGCCGGCGGCAGCGGGACCGCAGCGCTGCATACTATGCTGCAATCATGTTCAGTGTTGAGCGTGGTTAATATCGATGCAGGATTCGTGGCCGGAGCATTTGCTGCCCGCATTGCCAATGTAGTGGCAGAAGCACGAAAAAACCAGGTTTAGCCCAGGCGTGGTCACTGTAAATTACTCTTCCCTTACCTCATCGTACCCGATCTCTTCTTTAGTCAGGTAACATGCAGGGTCGTCTGCCCATACATTATCATAGATAGCCTCTGCCCTGACACGGAAATTTGCGTTACATATATCCAGCCATTTACATTTTGCACATCTGTTCGCATTGGCTTTTATCAGGGCTTTGCGGTCCTTGAGACCGGCCATAAGCTCGTCACTGGTATCCATCCATATTTCGCTAAAAGGTCTCTCCTTCACATTACCAAAAGAATAATGCCTCCAGAACTGGTCAGCATGGACCGAACCGTCCCATGATACACACCCGATACCGATTCCAGTGGAATTGCCCTGGTTCATCATAAGCAGTTCATACACCTCGGCGGCACGTTCGGGGTCCTCTTCCAGGAGGCGGAAATAAACATAAGGCCCGTCACAGTGGTTGTCAACAGTAAGCACTTCCATTGGGAAACCTTTGTCATGCATCTCCTTTGTCTTGTCCATGATAAGGTCCACCACTCGACGGCTCTCTTCATGGGACAGGTCTTCTTCCACCAGTTTCGAACCCCGGCCCGCGTAGACCAGGTGGTAGAAGCAGACCCTGGGTATGCCCTCTTCTTCGAGCAGGTCGAAAATCGCAGGAATATCCTGTGCGTTCTTCTTATTGATAGTGAACCGCAGACCCACCTTGATACCCTCTTTCTTGCAGTTGCGCATACCCTGCAGTGCAGCATCAAAAGCACCGGGCACGCCCCTGAACTTATCATTGGTCTCCCTCATACCGTCCAGTGATACTCCCACATACGACAGGCCGATATCCTTCAGGACCTTTGCCATCTTCTCATCAATAAGGGTGCCGTTGGTAGAGATCACAGCGCGCATTCCCTTATCCCTTGCATGCATGGCAAGTTCTGGGAGGTCTTTTCGCATTGTGGGTTCGCCGCCTGAGAATAAAATAACAGGCGAGCCGAATTGGGCCAGGTCATCAATGAGTTCCTTGCCCTGTTGGGTTGTCAGTTCATCCTCATACTCGATATCCCTTGACTGGGCATAGCAGTGTATACACTTCAGGTTGCAGCGCCTGCCCATGTTCCAGACCACTACTGGTTTCTTATCCTTTGAGAACTGCAGCAGATGGGAAGGAAGTTTACTGGAATCCCGCCCGTATCTAAGTGCATCAGAAGGCTCAACTGTCCCGCAATAAAGTTTTGAAATGCCTATCATCTATATACTCCATCTCGTTATTTACACACTCTTGTAATTAATAGTTGCAGACAAAATCTCACGCTGTTCATCAAAAGTGATCTCCAGGGAAAACGTGTTATCATCAAGGTATTTTTCCACATGGAAGGTGACACCATTCTTGACATGCTTGATATCCCTGGCGACTTCTTTCTCTACTGCCGCAATATCAAGATGCTGGCAGCAGCCCCCGCCTGTTACAAACAGACGTGCTGCCGGTGAATTTGCCCTTTCCAGTTCAGCTTTTATGAATGCTATGGCTTTATCGTCTACAATAAGTTCAGTCATGATCAATACCAAATTCCTTTTTTACTTCATGTATCAATGCTTTAAAGGTATATTCACTTGAAACGATTGTAACCTGGATTTTATTCATATTCAATGTATTGGCAGTCGGATGTCCGATAGCTGCCACCACCATGCCTTCACTGTTCAAGACCTGGATGACAATATCCCTTACCCCCATCTGCGATGCCAGGTCAAGGAAATTTCGAACCATCATTGAGCTGGTGAACACCACTGCATCAACTGTTTGGTCCAAAATTGCCTGTACCAGTTCTTCCTGTGCACTGTCCTTCGCGGGCCTGGCAATCTCATACACCTGGGTCTCGAAAACTTCAGCACCGGCTGCCTTTAGTCCATCCACCAGTACAGGCGCACCGTGTGAACTCCTGGCAATATCCACCACTTTTCCCTTTCCTTCATGCCTGATGGCTTCCACCAGTCCTGTTGAACTGTACGATTCAGGCATGAATGATATCTCTATTCCCTGCTCCTCTGCTGCTTCTCTTGTCTTGGGACCTATGGCAATGGTGGTCAGGCGGTTCAAGGCATTAATGAAAACTTCCCGGTCCGGCACCTTATCCAGTGTGTGGTCTATGCCGTTGGCACTGGTAAATATCACAATATCAGACTTTCCCGTTAGCACCCTTGAGACAAAACCGTCAAAGTGTTCATCCTTTTTACCCAGTATCTCTATCATGGGGGCGGATATTACCTCAAATCCGGCCTGCCGGCATATCTGCATCGAATCCTGTTCGTAGCGCTCTGGCCGCATTATGGCAACTGTAGGCCCGGGTTTATTGTTAGTGTTAGTACTGCCCATGTTATCCATCAAACCTGTTTGATTTCTACCTGATCTCACCCAGTTCATCATGCAGGGTGACCACGCCGCCTATTATAGTAATGGCCGGGGCTTTTACGCCTCTCTCCTCAGCCAGTTTGACAATATTATCCAGCGTCCCCACTGTGGTGCGCTGGTCAGGCCGGGTACCCCTTTCTATCAGGGCTACCGGGGTTGCCGGGTCCTTGCCGTGTTTGAGCAGTTCGCTGACGTTTCTGGGCAGCATGCTGACACCCATGAGGATTACTATGGTTCCGCCAAAACGTGCCAGTGTGTCCCAGTCCAGTGCAGAATCTTCCTTGGTCGGGTCTTCGTGGCCTGTGATGAATGTGACCATGCTGGCGTGGTCCCTGTGTGTCACCGGAATGCCTGCATAGGCAGGAGCTGCAATGGCTGAGGTGATACCTGGCACGACTTCCACTTTGATGCCATGGCTTACCAGTACCTGCGCTTCCTCACCGCCCCGGCCGAACACATAGGGGTCGCCGCCTTTTAACCTGACTACTTTTTTTCCTTCTTTGGCCTTATCTACTAATGCCTGGTTTATCTGCTCCTGTTTGAGGGTGTGGCTGCCTGCATATTTACCGGCATCTATCTTTTCTGTCCCTTCTGGTATGCTTGATAGTATCTGCTCGCCTGGAAGCTGGTCGTATACCACAACGTCGGCTTCGTCTATGAGCCTGCGCGCTTTTAGTGTAAGGAGTTCGGGGTCTCCGGGACCGCTGCCTACGAGATATACCTTGCCGGGTTTTGTGCTGTTCATGGGATTGTCTCCGTTGTTTAATGGGAATTATGGTTTTCTTATGGTTATGGAAGTATGATATATTTTCCTGATGAGGAGGTGATTGGGTTATTATTGAGGGTTTAAGAAAATGGGGTAAATTAAGCTCCTGCGGTTCCTTTTTATTGAATGATCCATTACCATGTTTATATTAGCTCATTACTGGCTCATACTAGCTCACAACTGGCTCATCGTTGAGCCAGTAAGTTCATAATGTCCAGACGGGTCTTTTTTACTCTTGCCTTTCCAAATAAGATATCCATTTTCTGTAAGGGTTCTGATAATACATTATACGGGCTTTATTACATTTCGCATGCGGTATACTGTGACGACAAAAAGATGAAATCATGTTCGCAATATGGCGATGAATGCAAAACAAAGTTTTCAAACATGAAAATCAAGTGCACATTATCGATATACTTTATCGTGATGTTTAAAATCAAGGAAAATTATAGTTTCGTTTTTCTTATCAATCGAATAAACAAGCACAAACGAACCAACATGAACTCTCTGTTTCCCTTTTAGTACGTTTCGGAGTGGCTTGCCCAATTCAGGATTTTTACTAATCTCGATTATTTTGTGAATTATCCTCTGGTAAAGGATATAATCCTTCTTTTTTAGCTTTTGAAGAATTGTCTCCAGAGCATTCTCTAACTGGATGATATACGGCATGGTCAAAGAAAACTTTTTTCAAACTCTTCAGGGGTATATTGTGTAAATTTACCTTCTCTAACCCTACGTTCGGCTGCTTCAACCTTTTTTATAAATTCAGTGCGGATTTTTTCTTCGGGTGGATAAAATTCATCCCTGATTATATCAAGTACCTCTGTCAGAATCTCCTGCCTCAACTCTTTTTTTAATATTAATTTTAATTCATCCAGATTTGCAATTGCGCCCATAAGAATAAATAGAATTTCATGGACTTTAAAGATTTGTATTGATTTTAATTTGGGCATGAGGCCGCTATTGGGAGTGTGGATAAGAAACGGGGGGGACTTTATGTTCTGTGGGTTTGATGGGGGTTGTTGAAGTGATGAGGGATATTTTGGTGGCAAGGTAAGTTAGCCTATCGGTCATTTGGGATTTTAGTAAAATGGGATTCTAAGGGTAAATCAGTTGGGTGAGGGCACGAAAAATGTTGTAATTGGTGCCTAAAAACACGTTTTTGGTGAACTTTCAGTGAAATATGTGGATTTACATGTATGTATGCACAAAATTTAAGGAAATTAAGATCTTAACTTCGTGTGTTGGAAACTCTCAGAACTTCAAGGTGTCGTGAAAAGTTGTTTTTGAGAAAGCCTGATAAAATAAGATTCAACCATCTTCAAACTCCAGCGAAAGCGAATTGATACAATACCGCTCCCCCGTCGGCTGCGGCCCGTCATCGAACACATGCCCCAGGTGCCCGCCGCACCTGCTGCACACCACTTCGGTCCTGTGCATCCCCAGACTATTATCCGGTTTCAGTTCGACCCTGTCACTTGAAACGGGTGTCCAGAAACTCGGCCACCCACTGCCGGAATCATACTTCTCGTCTGACCGGAACAACTCCTGCCCGCAGCCGGCACACACATAGATGCCTTCTTTGTCGTGCTTGTTGAACTTGCCTGTAAAAGGCGGCTCAGTTCCCTTTTCGATTAATACGTGGAACTTTTCAGAAGCCAGTTCTTTTCTCCACTCTTCCTTTGATTTTGTTATCTTAGGCACCAATTCTTGAACCCCCTTAATTGAATTTTATTTACCACTCAGAACAACCTGGACCTGATACTTACAGCATACAATAGCAATACTCCCAATACCATGAAAACCCAGAACAACCAGCGCTGCAGCCGTATCCCCCCGACAAGGTCAATGGTCACAGAACAAATACCATTGAACCCATGATACACTATCAGTACCAGTATTATCAGGAAGAATTCCGTAGAAAGCACATAAGTGAACACACCATCAAGGGGTGTCTTGAACTCAAACCTGAAATGCATCCCCCACATGTGTACCATAAAATACACTACCAGCAACAAACCAGTGATGCGCTGTAAAACCCAGGACCACATACCTGCTCCCGCATAAGTATTAATCTTCACTATTTTTCCCCCTTTTGAAAACTTTCTTTATCCTATTCTTAGGAATCTGCCTGCGCTGTGCTAAGATGCCCTGCGTAGGTGTAACCTTTTTCGGACACACAGCCACGCACTTGAACACCACATCACAGCCCCACAAACCAGACTGGTTGTCCACAGCCTCAAGCCTCGCATGCTTATCCTTTTCCTGTTCCCTGGGGTCAAGGTAGAACCGCCAGGCCTTTGCAAGGGCAGCAGGTCCCAGATACATCTCATCCCTACCCGCTGCCGGACAGGCCCCGTGACAGGTGGCACACAGGATGCAGTTGGTGTAGACCTCGATCTGCTGCTCAACCTCCGGGCTCATCAGATTACCGCCTTTTGGCACTTCATCTCCAGCCGATATCCAAGGTTTGATGTAATCCAGCAGGTCATAGAAATGTTCCATATCCACCACCAGGTCCCTGATCACATTAAAGTTGGGCAGTGGCTCGATTAGTATCTCATCCTTTGCCACTTTCACGACAGGTCTGGCCAGCGCCCCCCATTTCACAGCATCCACATTCATCTCGTTCTTAACCGAGCTCACCTGGGTGCGGCAGGCCAGCCTGGGCACCTTATTGATAAGCATAGCACAGCTCCCACAAACGGCACCCCGGCAAGAATACCTGAAACACAAGCCCCCGTCCAGCCTCTCCTGCACATAGAACAGTGCTTCCAGCACGCTCATCTCCGGGGTATCTTTCACATCAAATGTTTCGTGCCAGACCCTGTCACCATCCTGCCGTCTTACCTTTAGTCGTACCATCAGTATTCCCTCTGCTTAGGCTGGAACTGTGTTATGGTCACTTCTTTATACTCCAGTCTGGGACCTTCAGGTGTCTGGTATGCCAGTGTATGCCTGAGCCAGTGTTCATCATCGCGCTCAAGGAAATCTGTCCTGTAATGGGCGCCCCTGCTCTCTTCCCTGGCCAGTGCTCCTTTGGCAATGACCTGGCCCAGTTCCAGCATCCCTTTTAATTCAATGGCATTCAGCAGTTCAAAGTTGAACGACGTTGCACCGCTTTTCACCCGTACATTACGTCCCTTCTCCCTGAGTTCCCTTATGGTTTCAACAGCCTTCTGTAAACCGGCCTGGTTCCTGAACACACCCACATCCTGCTGCATGACAGACCTCAACTCATCCCTGACAACAGCAAAACTCTCACCATCCCCACCCATCAGGTCAGATATGTTTTGCTCTTCACTCGCCAGTGAATCCAGATGTGCATTCTCCCCCTGCACATCCGTTTCCTGAACATATCCTGCCGCATGTTCTCCTGCCCTTTTACCGAACACGATGGTCTCAAGCAAAGAATTGCCGCCCAGCCTGTTAGCACCGTGTACGCTGATACATGCACACTCACCGGCAGCGTACAATCCTTCCAGCGGGGTTGCACCGTTGGCATCACAAGAAACACCGCCCATTGAATAATGCTGCCCTGGCTGTACAGGTATCGGTTCTTTTACCGGGTCGATACCTGCAAAATCAATCGATATCTGCCTGATGCCGCCCAGCCTTTCCTCAATCTTTTTCTCACCCAGGTGGGTAATATCAAGCTGGACATATCCACCGTCAAAACCCCTGCCCTCATCCACCTCTGTCTGGATAGACCTGGCAACAATGTCGCGGGGGGCCAGTTCCATCATGCCGGTTGCATATTTTTCCATGAACCTCTCATGCCGGTTATTGTAAAGATACCCGCCCTCGCCCCGGGCACCTTCTGTTATTAGTATATTTGTCCCAAGAAGCGTGGTGGGATGGAACTGGACAAATTCCATATCCTGCAGTGGGACCCCTGCATGGTATGCAAGGCTGATGCCGTATCCCCGGTTGATGATTGCATTGGTGGAGCGCTGGTATATCCTGCCGTATCCGCCAGTGGCAAGCACCGTGGCTTTTGCCCTGAATGCTTCCAGTTTCGAATCAGGTGTATGCATCGCAATAAAGCCGGTACATCTCCCGCCATCCACAACCAGCCTTGTAACCAGCCATTCCCTGTATATCTTGATTCTTGCCCTCAAGACCTGTTCGTGAAGGGTATGCAACAGGTTGTGGCCGGTCCTGTCCCCTGCATAGCATGTCCTGGGAAAACCTGCACCACCAAAAGGGCGCTGGGCGATATGGCCGTCCCGGGTTCGGGAGAATAAAGTCCCCCAGTGTTCCATCTCAAGCACACGCTCAGGAGCTTCCCTGCACAAAACCTCAACTGCATCCTGGTCGGCAAGGTAATCGCTGCCCCTTACTGTATCAAGTGCATGTGCTTCCCAGCTATCATCATGAACCAGCGAGGCATTTACACCACCCTGGGCAGCTACCGAATGACTGCGAATGGGATGCACTTTGGATATCACGGCAACATCCGTACCCCGGTTGTGGGCCTCAAGGGCTGCCCGAAGACCTGCAAGGCCGCCACCGATTATGATTATATCATGGGTTATCATTTCCTTACCTCTGTCAAGTTATGCGGGTCCAGTATTTCATCAACCTCTTCCTCTGTCAGTAAATCCAAATCAAGTACGACTTCTCGAATTGTCTTATTGTCCCTGTAAGCCTGGTAAGCGATATCTGCCGCTTTTTCGTATCCCAATTTTGGGGCAAGTGCGGTTGTCAGTGCCAGGCTTTTGCGGGCAAGGGATTCACAACGCTCAACATTGGCTGTGATACCGGGCAGGCATTGCCTGTTAAATGATTCAACAGCCCCGGCCAGTATCTCTATTGAACCCAGGAGATTGTGTGCCATTACCGGTGTGAACACATTAAGTTCAAGCTGGCCCGCCTGGGCTGCCATCATGATAGCAGTGTCATTTCCCACGATCTGGAAACATGCCATGTTGAGCATCTCTGCCATCACCGGGTTAACCTTTCCTGGCATGATGGACGAACCCGGCTGAACGGCGGGAAGATTGATTTCGCCGATACCGGTCCTGGGTCCACTGGATAGCAGGCGCAGGTCATTGGCTATCTTGATCAGGTCTACTGCAATGTTACGAAGGGCCGACGATGCACCGAGTATGGCACCGGCACCCTGGGTGGATTCGAACCGGTTCTCAGCCAGCTTGAATTCCAGGCCGGTTATGCGGTTGACCTCACTTATTGCCATCTCCCCAAAACCCTCAGACGCATTCAATCCAGTGCCGATGGCAGTACCGCCCAAATTCAACTCTGCAAGGTCGTCCATTGAGGCGAACAACCGTTTTATCCCCAGTTCCACCATCCTGGTATACCCGCTGAATTCCTGGCCCAGGGTTACCGGAACTGCATCCTGAAGGTGTGTCCTGCCAGGTTTTACAATATCCATGAACTCGCCTGATCTGTCGATAAGTCCCTTGTGTAATAATGAAAGTACTGGAAGTACTCTATTGCTAAGGGATTCCATTGCCGCCAGATGTATAGCAGTATGGATGGTATCATTTGATGACTGGGACATGTTCACATGGTCATTTGGATGGATCATATCGTACCGGCCCCTGGGTTCACCCATGATCTCCAGTGCACGATTGGCGATTACCTCGTTGGCGTTCATGTTCTGTGACGTTCCAGCCCCTGCCTGGAACGCATCCACCACGAACTGGTCATCAAACCTCCCTTCCTGCACTTGTGAAGCAGCCTGGATAATGGCCTCACCGATGACAAGGTCCAGTTTGCCGGCGTCCATATTGGCTTTTGCAGATGCCTGCTTGATAACGGCCTGGGCCTTGATAAAAACAGGCGGCAATTTCAGGCCACTTACACTGAAATTATTCACAGCCCGAACGGTCTGGGGCCCATAATATGCTTCATCAGGTACATCCACCCAGCCCATAGTATCCTTTTCAACTCGCACCATTGGAACACACCTATGATACAGCCTTCTTCAATGCCGCTTCAAACCTGTCATGACCAATATCGGCTTTTTCCCTGGTCATGACCAGCGGCGGTGTTTCACTCCACTCCTTAAAGGCGTTCCTTGCTGGTTCTACGGCGCGGTTTACGTCGGCTTCGGATGCGACCTGGAATGTGGCCAGTTTTTCCAGGGTTGCCTGGTTGATGTTTTCAAAAGTTTCGTTGGTTGATGAGTCTGTCCACTCCCCATTGATAAGTAATTTATACTCTTTCATTATGATTCCCCGTAATGAACATTGCAAACTATGGGTAATTAAGGTTGTGGGGAATGAGAACAGGGAAGAGATCATTGCTGACATTCAGGACTCTCTTTTCCACAAATACGATTTTAAGCACATCGACATTAATCCTGATTGGACAAGTCTGATTTTGCATGGAGATCAATCCAAACTTGGTAAATACGGATATAGCCGTGACCTCGGCTGGTCGGAGATAGTTGTTGAAAAACACTTTCGTGTTTTTGTTAAAATTATCTGCCAGGGCAATCGATGATCAAGGTTCTACTAGTGTCAAGTCAACTTTATAATGTCATAAAGTATATAGCATATGTTCTTCATAATCAACTTGAGGGGATTGAATATGAAGAAATACATTGTGACACTAACTAAAGATGAACGCGAAACTCTTAGGGCACTTACTTCAAAGGGAAAACATAAATCACAGAAAATTCTCAACGCTCTGATTCTACTTGGATGCGATGAGGGTGAGTATCAGATAAAACGTTCGACCAACGAAGAAATTGCCCACATCCTGAACATAAGTATGAGAAAGATCGACCGGGTGAAGGAACGTTTTGTCTCGGAAGGTATCGAGGTTGCCCTCAACGGAAGAAAGAGAGACCGCATCTACGATAAAAAAGCTGATGGCGACTTTGAAGCTCATTTGGTTGCATTGAGTTGCAGTGAGCCACCCGAAGGCTTTGCGAGATGGTCTCTGAGGTTGTTAGCCGACAAGGTTGTCGAGCTCGAATATATTGATAGCATCTCCCATGAAACGGTACGCCGTATCCTAAAAAAAACGAAATCAAGCGTCAGAAATTG
>PYCK01000130.1 GCA_009649835.1 Candidatus Methanocomedens sp.
GGATCCTTTAAGATGAACCCTTTTCCTGACTCATTATCGATAAAATCTATCTGTGCAGCATCCAGTGATTCCTGGATACTGGATGCTATAAGTATCCTGACACCATTGCTGGTAAGTTCAACATCTTCCTCTTTCTTGGTATCATCCAGTGACATTCCATAACTGACACCACTACAACCCATACCTGCCACGAAAATACGCAGTGCATGGTCCTGCTTGTTCTCCTGTTCCAGGAGATTCTTCAGCTCTTCTGCTGCTAATTCTGTTATATCTACCATTGTATCACTTTTGCTTATTCATTACTTGGAATTTCACAATTATTACAATATATGATTTGTTCGAAACCATACGAACTAAATTTGTACTTTATTCAATAAATACCTATTGGTCATTGTTAAAAACAGTCATATTATTTCAACATTTTGATTTTACTTTATCAAAAGAACTTGGAGGCAAGGGTTGGAGCAACCTGGCATAACTCAGCATAGCTGCAGTAATCACAAGGTGCGTCATCCGGGCGGTGGGGCAGCCTACCGCCCCTGATCTTCCTTATCCTGCCCGCAAGTACCAGTACCTTCCTCCGGTCAGACCGTTTGATCTTAGTATTTCGTACAATACCATACCTGGCATATTCCACAGTTCCCGAACCCACAACACAGTCATATTCTTCCTCCATCAGGATGGAAAGGGCAGTCAGCCTTATCCTGTCATTTTTCCATATACCTGATTCAGGAGCACGGCCAGTACGGATAATTGACAGGCCAGGCACATCATCCACCATAAGCAACCGATCAGGGCTTCCGGACAGGCCAAACTTCTTTGAATATAACACCGGCTCAGTATCATGGGAAGTGAGTAACTCAACCAGCCTGTTACCACCCAACCTTTCAACTGATTCCAGAATTCCGCACTTGATCCCTTCCAGATGCGACCTTACAACCTCAACGGCTTCAAAAAGCATTTCTTCATCAATGTCCCTTAGCTCCTCCCTGTAAATGGCAGTAAGCTGGTGTGCTGCAACGTCAAGGAGTTCCTGCAGTGCATCATCCATGTCCCCTGATCGCACCACATCTGCATAGGACCTGGCCATTTCCCTGATCAATAGTGACTCGACATAAGAAGAGGTGATGGGATTTACGGGCCTGGATTCCTTATAAGTATAATAGACCTGTCTGGGACATTTGAGATAATTGCTGATATCAGATACTCTTATGTGATCTTCCATATTCCTACCTTTTGCAAAATGATCAGTAAAACAATGAATGTTTTGTCATTATTTATATTTTAGTATTGTGATTCATGTTACAAAACCATTATATTAAATAAGTATTAAAATAGACTCCTTGCAGTAACACTTTTTACAAAAATAGTATTACTGTTGTATTATTTAGCTGAACTGAGATGAAATTCATGACAGAAAAAATTGGAATACTGGCACTTGGTCACGGAAGCAGACTACCGTACAATAAAAATGTAATATCCGGGGTTGCTGACCTTATTGCAGAGAAATACGAAAATACAGTGGTCAGGATAGGATTTATGAACATGGACGATCCCAACATGGATGAGGGATTAAACGCCTTTAAAGGTACGGGAGTGAGCACCATAGTGGCCGTTCCCATATTTTTAGCACACGGCGTGCATACCACAGAGGACATCCCCCAGATACTGGGTATCAGCAAGGAGAACCGCAGTACGACGATCCAGCTTAACGGCAATGATGTGGCCCTGGTCTATGCCGAGCCCCTGGGTGCTGACCAGCTGATAGCTGACCTGGCATATAAAAGAGCACTGGAAGCACTGGAATAAAAGCCGCACATGCTGTTCGAAAATAAAGATGTGGCTGTCATAGACCTGACCCACGGCGGCATCCCACTGGCACGCCACATCGCCAGACAAGCGCGAAGCGTTACCGGTATTGACATATACGGTACCGTGGGCGGTGAAATACTGTCAGGGCTTGAACAGGACGGCATAAAGACCGCTGATAAAATAAATACTGATATCGACCTGATAGTTGCACCGGTACACTTAAACCCTGCCCTCATGCCGGACAGTGGTGAGCGTACCGTTATCACTCACCACAGGGCAGTAGGTGAACTCATATCAGGCATTCTGTACGGGAGCCTGGACGGGAAAGTTGTAGAAATAACAGGTACGCTCGCCAAGACAAGTACTGCCACACTACTGGCTGATATGGCATCCCGCAGTATGTCGGTCCTGTCCCATACCACCCGCGGAGTGGAGCACTGGCAAAAAGGTGTACCGATAAAGGTACATCACGGCCTCAGCATCGCACCGGGCAGTATCCTTGAGGCACTGGAACATGCCGCTGATATAAATCCCGACCTGTACATATTCGAAGTATCCCTTGGCGGCACCGGAGCAGCTGAATTAGGTATCATCACCAGCCTGGACAACGAGTACACCATAGCCGGCGGCAGCAGCACATCCACCAGGGCCAAGATGCAGATGGTAGACTATGCAAAACACGGCAGCACGCTGCTTGTAAACGCATCTGTTGGCCAGATAGATCCACCTGATGATGTGAAAATTATCACCTTCAGTGATACACCAGGGAAGGGCGACGTGTATATGAACGACCCGCACACTGGGATTAGGACCATCAATTGCGAATCCCTGGATTGTGGAACCATCAGGTTCATGCCAGGTCCGGGTTATGACCCATCGTCCTATTCCACAGCTATGGTCTGTGCAGCCGCAGCAGCCTGTATACTGGATGTGGGACTGGGGAATATCGAGTCTGCACTGCTCGATTTCCAGGGAGTGCACGGCAGGATGAGGCAGGTGGAGTGGGCAGGCCGGAAAATGGTGGATAACTCTAATTCCGGTATGAACATAAACTCAGTGGGGCATGCACTGGAATATGCTAAAAATATTGCAAAAACCGGCAACAGGCTTGTACTTGCACTTGGCGAAGAGGCAAAGCAGGTATGCGAAGGGCTTGACCCTGGAGATGTCAGTACCTTTACCATTGAACACGGCAGTGATGTGGATGATATTATCCTGGTAGGCGAAAGAATGGAAGGTATAAGCGGGAATAACATCCACCATGCAGACAGCCTCGATCGCGCAATCGAGATGGCAGAGTCGCTGACAAAAGAGAACGATATTATAATTTCATGTGTAAAATGTTTCAGATAAACAGGAGGATAATAAAAGAATGAGTCCAGCACCCAAACCCCTTGAACCCTTGATCATGCACCCCAGACCCAGTTCCATCGTGGCAGCACTGTATACCCTGCGCGACCTTGACGTGGACGTGGTGATCCTGCACGGCCCGGCAGGGTGTAGTTTCAAACATGCCAGGCTTCTTGAAGAGGACGGGCTGCGTGTGGTCACCACTGCACTGGACGAGTCCGGTTTCGTGTTCGGCGGCCATGATGAACTGGTAAATATACTCAATAAGGTTATCGAGATGTTCGACCCGGAAAGTATAGGCATCGTAGGCACCTGCGCCAGTATGATCATAGGCGAGGAACTGCACGAAGCAGTCCTGGAAGTGAACCCTGACGTCCCTGTGATAGAAGTGGAAGTGCATGCCGGGTACCGTGAGAATACCAAAGGCGTGATCATTGCACTGGAATCAGCACTGGCCGCAGGAATTCTCAGCGAGGAAGAATTTGAACGGCAGAAGGTACTCCTGAATGAGGCCACTGAAGTAGAGAAACGCCACGGTGCAGCCAGTAAGGAATACCTGGAACCCAGCCGCGGCGATACAAAATACACAGTGGCAAAGCGTATCATACAATTATTAAAGGAAGGCAAGAAGTGCATCAACATCCTGAATGCCAAAAAGGAGACCGGGTACATGTTCGCAGATATCAATGCGGCAGTGAACCAGGTGGCAAAGGACCTGGGCTCTGATTCAGTGATAGTCAATATGGCCAACCTGGATGAGAACCTTGGACTGGACAGGGTCAGGGCTCATGCCCGCAACATTGCCCGCGACTTAAAAGGCATGGGTGTGGAAGTACATGAGATCATTGGCGGGCTGGACGAATATCCGGTAACAGGGGAAACCGTCAGCAAGCTAATTGCCGAAAAATACCCTGGATTTGATTTTGCCGTGATAACGGGCGTGCCCCATGCCATACCCATGGATAACCTGGAGGGTATGGAGGTCATCTCTGTGACCAACGGGCCCAGGCAGGTACTGCCTCTCAAGGAAATGGGGCATGACCATGTGATGGTGGAGATCGACCTGCACCCCAAGACCCTGGGTGTCAGCAATATCGTAGAGTCCGAGTTCGGGGCTACCCTGCGTGAACTGGCACGGGAGGAAATGCAGTGAAACAGATTGCCATCTACGGTAAAGGCGGTATCGGGAAGAGCAGTACAGCGTCCAATGTGGCTGCGGCGTGTGCAGATGAGGGATATAGTGTCACCATCATAGGCTGCGACCCGAAGAGCGACTCATCCATCACACTGCTCGGGGGACATCGCATCCCTACGGTCATGGAACTGATGCAGCAGCGTGTTGAGATCACTGAAAAGGATGTGGTATTTGAGGGGTACAAAGGTATCAAGTGTGTGGAAGTGGGCGGTCCGGAGCCAGGTATCGGCTGTGCAGGCAGGGGCATAATCGTGGCTATCAAGATGCTGCAGAAGATTTCCACTGTCATGCAGGACTGTGACCTGATCATCTATGACGTGCCAGGGGATATCGTGTGCGGCGGGTTTGCGGCGCCCATCCGCAAGGGGCTGGTAAATGATACATATGTGCTTACTTCTGGTGAATACATGCCACTGTATGCAGCCAATAATATCTGCAAGGGCTTTGCCAGGCTGGGCAACCAATTGAACGGTGTGATCTGCAACAGCCGCAATGCAGAGAACGAGGAGGCTATTGTGAGTGCCTTTGCCAGGGAACTGGGCAGTGAACTACTGGCCTTTATCCCGAAGGACCCTCTCGTCCAGACCTGTGAGCGGGCAGGGTTCTCTGTTATCGAAAAAGAGCCTGATAGTGGGATTGCGAAAGTATACCGCAAACTTGCCCGCACCATCATTGAGCGCGACTCGGCCTGTGACCCCAAACCGCTGACAGATGCCAGGCTGCGGGAGTTGACTGGTTAATGTTCATGCATGAAAAACCTATCATCTGCAGTAACCGGTATACTCCGCACAAATTGTAACCGGACCCCTGCAGCTTTTCTTTCACAACCCAACCCTTACGCCCCATTCAGCGTGAACTCCTCCACCCACTCGAATCCGAACTCATCCATATAATCGCAGCACGCCTGCTCGAACTCCCTGCGCCTCTGCCTGAGCTTAGTGTGCCTGTCATCCCCTGGCTTATTCTCATCTGGCATAATAGATGTTTTATCTTGGCCAGTAGATAAGATTTATGAGACTTTTTATTATTTTCGGGAACTATTTAAAAAACCGCAGAGAGCGCAGAGGCACGCAGAGAAAAACAACACATCTCTGCGGTGAAGGCTGATACACTCACCTCCTACGGAGTTGAGTGCCTGCTACGCCTGAAGGGCCTGCAGGTAACGCAGACAGAATGCCGCAAATCTGCGTTCATCTGCGTTTATCTGCGGTTCGAATTTTCATAACTTTAGCGTGGGACTACAAATATAATACGACCGTGGTCGACATAAACAACAGGACCGAAGCCATGCCCACCAGCTTATTAGCCCGTGCAATATCTGTGGCTAACGGCAGACCGGAATTCTCACCAAGCACATAATGCCCCTGTTTTTCCAGCCGTACTCCCAGTGCCCCCGCAGCCGAGGCCATGGGCCAGCCAGAGTTTGGTGAGGGTGTCTGCCCCCGGTCCTTCAGGCATGTCCTGATGGCATTTACCGGGCTTCCTGTGAACACCGCACCTGCAACAATAAATATCAGGGACAACCTGGCAGGTATCCAGTTGAGGATGTCGTCAAAACGGGCAGATGCCCATCCCAGTTCAACAAATTCCCTGTTCCTGTATCCCACCATGGAATCCAGGGTGTTCACTGCCTTATACGCAAGGGCCCCTGGCAGACCCAGGATGAGATAAAAAAACAGCGGTGACAGGATCGTGTCCACAAAATTCTCAGAGACCGACTCGATCACTGCTGATGCCATGTGTGGTTCATCCATACCTGCCGTGTCCCTGCTAACCAGTGCCTTCAGGTCATCCCGTGCCGCATCCGGATGACCAGATACCAGTCCGGCCATAATCCCGTTCCCGGAAGTCAGCAGCATCCGAAACGAGAAAGTGGATTTCAGGAAATAGGCCATTACCAGTAATGTAATAGTTTTAGGTAGAATGAATTGTGTACTCACAACCAGCAGACCTGCCAGAAAGGATGTACCTGTCATAGCCGCAACCATGAACATCCCGAAAAACCTCTTATCCTTAAACTTAGAGGCCAGACCCTGGAGGGATCTGATACCCTTTCCCATCCAGACCACAGGATGAAGAATGCCGGGCGGTTCACCGAACAGGATATCCATGGCAATAGCCAGCACCAGTACCTCGATACTGTAGGTAAAGATAGCATCCGGCATATTCATAACATGGGTTCCATTACTTTTTTCCAGATGTCTTTGATATCTTCAGGCTTACCCTCGCAGGCCATCAATGCTTCAAGGATGGGATTGGCAACCTCAGGGCGGTGTACCAGGTCGCACCCTGCACAGCTCCACACCTGCCCGCCCGTTGACCTGTCTACCATATGACCTCCGGTCCTTTCGTCATTACATGGGTAGAAAGGACAGAAACAGAATGTACAGTCCTGGCCCTCAAAATGGCAGGGGTAGTATTCACAGTTGGTCCTGCTGGCGATCTTACCCTGGTGCAGGGCCTCATCGATCTTCCTCTCTGCCAGTTCCCTGCCCCACTGGGTGACCGATTCGGCCAGTGCATCTATCAGTTTTTGGTTATCCTCCCTTGTCCTGACCGCCACCCTGATATAGTCCCTGCCAACCCGCCTGAATGATGCACAGTCACGTATAAGAATTCCAAGACTGCGCATGCGCAGGTCGATCTCCCTGGAATCCATGCTGAAATCCCGTATCCTGACCATGATGAAATTGGTATCGCTGGGCAGCGGGTCAAAACCCCTTACAAGGGATAGATTGTTCATCAACCAGTCCCGCTCAGTACGGATCAACTCCCTTGAACGTTCAAGGTATGAAGGGTCAGCAGCATGTTTTTCAAGTAACCAGATGCCCAGGGCATCGGATATTGTACCCAAATTCCAGGGTATCCTGACATTTTCCATCCGGTTTGCCACATCGGGATGTACAATACCGTACCCGATCCTGACCCCGGGAATGGCAAATACCTTGGTAAGGGAACGCATAATTATAATAAAGGGGTTCTCGTTAACCTTCGCAGCCATGCTGTGCTCAGGGTCGGAGAGTTCGATGAATGCTTCATCGATTATCAGGAATGTTTCATTTTCCTGGCACTTCAGGGCCAGTTTTTCCAGATCCGGCTTTGGGATAAGTGTGCCGGTCGGGTTGTTCGGATTGCAGATGAACACAGCTTTTGACGCAGCAAGCATCTCATCTGTAATTGACCCGATATTACGGTACACGTTCCTGTACTCAATGAGTTTTGGTACAGCACCCATAAGTTTGATGTTAAGCTCATATTCACCAAAGGTAGGTTGGGGCAGTATTACAGTATCACCCACGTCCAGTATGGTCTCGGCTATTAATCTTACCAGTTCAGAGGAGCCGTTGGCAGGAATAATATTTTCAGGGTCCACGCCTGCAAATACGGCAGCTGCCCTCTTAAAATCCAGATAACGATTGTCAGGATACCACTCAATATCATTAATTGCATGTATTGCAATTTTTTCGATTGCCTCTATATCAGGTGGACCTAAAGGGTTGAAGTTGGCACTGAAATCCAGTAATTCAGTCATGTTTTGCCTGGCATTTTCAGCAAACCGGCCGCCATGAGTACATTTTTGGATTTCAGCTACGGTTTTTCTAAAGGATCGATCAACTTGCCTCACAATTCCGAGAATGGGGTGCTTTACTCATAACTATTTCGCATTCAATGTCATGATACATACTCAATTTTATTTCTGGTACACGAAATAGATTTATATTGAAGGAGATCATATAGTCGTTATAGGGGATTAAATTAAAGGGAGTAGATATTAGTGAAGATTCGAGTTGTAAGTTCAAAGGACGAAATTAGCACATTGGATTCAGATGAAGAGATAGTACACCTGGCTTTCAGGCCTTCCAACAAGGACATTTTTGCCCTGGTCAATAGATGTCCAGGGCTAAAGGCACTTCACATTCCAGGTTCCTATAAAAAGACAGTTTCCAAGTCTATTGGAATGTTTTTGGAAATGCAACAAATCCAGCTTATGGAAGGCGATGTATGGGGACACCGCAAGGATATTAACGAATACTATGAGATCAAGGCGAGTATCATGGATCGGATCAGCGAGCTGAAGAAGGAAGGAGTTTCTGAAAAAGACATACACAATAAAATGACTATAGAGACTCGACTAAGTCCTGATCTTATCAGCTTTCTCATTAACAATTGATCTGATAGTATCTATCTGATAATATACGTCTGGTAAATAATAGCGGACTCGCCGCGATTCGAACACGGGTCTGCGGGTATCTACACCGGCCGCCAGTTTTGACGGTACGGTTCCGAAGCCCGCTAGGATATCCTGGCTACCCTACGAGTCCACAACGTATTTTGGTAAAAACACAACGTATTTTGATAAAAACACAACATGTTTTGATAAAAAACATCATAGAGGATTGCAAATCCACTTAAGCGAGTGAATCATATAAAAAGTTATTCACAACAGCCATATCCAAGTTTTTAAGTGTCATCTGTATAAATAACAATCCATGCAACCTGCCGGAAATATCCATGATCCCCTGCACGGGCATATTCCCATAAGCCACCTGGAGTCTCTTCTTATCGGGACCCGTGAGATGCAGCGTCTGCGGCGTATCCAGCAATTGGGGCTTGCAGATATTGCATTTCCAGGTGCCAACCACACCAGGTATGAGCACAGCATAGGTGCTATGTATGTGGCAAACCTTATCGCACGGACCCTGGGACTGGATGAAACCGAAGTGCAGAAGGTAAGGGTGGCTGCATTGCTGCACGATGTAGGGCATTCCGCGTTCTCCCATTCTGTGGAGGCAGTACTGGCAAGGAACCCGGATTATATGCCTGTGATAAACGGGATACGATTTTCCAGCCATGAGACATTCACGGCCCACATTATTACAAATAATTTCCCTATGTATGACAGCATAGCAGGTGAGGTGATATCCCAATTCGGGGTCGATGCCAACCTTTTCTTCAAAGAGATCTCTGCAATGGCTACAGGGGATGTTGAGAATTCAGGGAAACCCTATCTATCCCAGATAGTGTCTGGTGATATCGATGCCGACAGGATCGATTTTCTCATGCGTGATTCATACCATACAGGCGTGTCCCTGGGACTGATCGATGTGGAACAGATCGTCGGCAGCCTGACTATGGATCAGAATCGCATTGTGCTGGGTGGTACTGATAGTTATGGGGAGGATATGGCCATCGCGGCAGCAGAATCAATGCTTATTGCCCGTTCACACCACTATTCTGCCATTATCCATAATCCGGTAACCCAGAGTGTTCGTGCAATGCTGCTCAGGGCCCTGGAAGATACCCTTGATACGATGGAGGATCGCACTGCCATTGTACTGAGTCTCTCTGAGTTCTTTACGATCTTCAATGACGGCGACCTGCTGGATTTTATCAGGCAGCAAGGTCCCCCTTCTGCAGGGGATATGCTCCAGCGCATCAGGGAAGGGAGGATATGTAATACTGCGGTACGGTTCAACCAGAAAACACTAAAACCCAGTATAAGGATGGCGCTGTCCACTATTGCACGTTACGGTGCTGCCAAGAAGATGTTCGAGCGGGAATTGGCTAAGCGCTTTTCCAGGCACTATGACATACCAGTGCTGATCGACCTGTCAGTAGCCAAGGGTGTACCAAAGGGCACCCGTATCCTGAGGGGTGGGGAAGAACACTTCCTGTACGACGAATCGGCCCTTGCCAATGGCCTGGTAAGGTCCATATCCCGCCAGATATCCCTGTGTGTGTTCTCAGGAATTAAACCAGGGGAACTGGAGGTCATATCCGGTGACATACTGGACATGATCGAGGAGCTGTCTCCTAACCTTTTACGTTTTACCAGGAACGATATATACCTGAACATCGAAGGCGTTATGCTGCTGTTCTACTGCCTGCATAACATGTTCTCGAAGGAAGATGGTACGCGATTGTTGATCCCGCGCATCAGGAACATTACCTGCCTGTACGAGTTGGTCAGGCACCTGGGACAGCAGGAACGTCTGGGTAACCTGCTGGATTACCGCTTCCATGACAGGTACGGTTTCCCCTATTCGGACAGCTTGTTCGAGGATATCCAGAAATTGACAGCCATGGGCCTGGTGGACGAGGACCTGCGTTATTATGATATGAATGGTCACTGGTCCCAGAGATATGAATATGTACTGAGCAGTGAGGGTGTTGAGTACGGGAAGAGTATCGCACGGTATTATCCCAAAGATATGAAACAAATAAGCGATTACCTGGACCGGCACAAACACGAGATACCCAGGGATATGGTGTACATAGACTCGGAGAGGTACAACCGATAATGTGGAAAATGGAAGGTGTGGAGAGAGCTTGAACCCCCTCACCGGAATATTCTATAGAATAGAATCTTTCAGATTTATTCCAAAGATCCGTGTAATCCCGCAAATAGCCCCTATGTTCAGTACCCATGCGAGACTTATGAACATCGGCAGTGCTTCTCCGAAGGCAAAACTCCAGAGTCCACTGGAAATCCCTGCCAGTTCCATGGTCCCCCCCAGACCAGCAGCAACGATTGCAAGTGCCAGGTTATACTCAAGGACCTGACCATTATTGTAGAACAATCCCAGCAAGGCGAATGCAGCATACATAGCAAGCACAGGAACGGTGGCGAGTGCCAGATACCCTTCCATATAAAAGAAAGCAGCAAAAGCAAACAATACTATTACAAAAGGAACGTTCCTAAACCTTTTTCCACTCAACTCAACGTACACGAACACACGACTCAGGAAATGTGAGAATCCGATAACTGGAATCACAAATAGCGGGAAGGAAAAAGTTGGGAACAGCAATTGCGGAGGACCATTGTATTGCCACATGCCGGCATTAGAAGCCAGATGGTCCACCAGATACGCCATGGAGATAGAAATAATTAAAAGGACGATCAGGTCCTTTGTTCTCATCCTGGTGGCGAACAATGCGGCAAAAATTATGGCAGATACCAATCCCAGCATAAAATAAATGGATGATATGGCAAGATAACCTTCCATGACATAGAACAATAGCATGATAATTGTGAGAACTAAGATGAAAAATAGGTTTGTTAGTTTCCGGCTTTTAATTTCTGAAGTAGCTCCCATTTTGCCTAATGCGTCAATGTCATGTGTTACTGCCTGATGTTTATTCTGGATTTCCCGATTAACCTCAGGATAACGGACCACCTCATATTTCGATTCAGCTTGCCTGTCCTTGCCCCGGTTTTTCAGGTCTTTGAATGAAAACAACTCATTAGATAATCGTCTACGCTTTGACATCACAAACGCCGTAGCATAGCCAAAATAAATAAATAGTGGGTATAATGCGAAC
>PYCK01000131.1 GCA_009649835.1 Candidatus Methanocomedens sp.
CTTTTTATGTCAGTATCCTTCATCCCATGTGTTATCAGGTAAACCGGCACATAAAAATGTTGCCTACAATTCTGGGAATTTTTAATTTATTCTGGATAAATGGATCATGGCAAAAAAGATTAACCGCTGAGGACGCAGAGGGTCGCAGAGTGGGGTTATTTTACTCTGCGTCCCTTTGCGCTCTCTGCGGTTTTTCGAATCGTCCAGGGAAATAAGAAAAGTCTCACAATTCTATCTCAAATTGGGGATGCCCCTTCTCTGTCGGCGGTGCAAGCCAGTCCACCACCCTTCCGGCCTCATCGGCATCCTGCGCAACGATCTCAACCCAGATACTTCCAAGCAGCTCATCGCCTGGCGGGAAACTGACCTTGCCCACGGTAGCCGCCTGTTTGTTCAGGATAAATGTCACAGTACCCCCTTCAATATGCATATTCCTGCGCCCCGTATCCAGTATCTTACGACTCCTGAGCAGTTCATGGAGCAGTTCCAGCGAATCCCTGCCACCCGTACCAACCAATCTGGCAGTAAAACCTTCCTTCTCCTTAAATTCATACTCCAGACCAGGGAATATTCCCTCTATAGCAGACTGTACCCTGTCCCTGTCCTCTGTGGGGTTGACGTGTGCAGAAACTTCCACTGCTATCATCGTTGTTCCTCAATGATCTTCTGGACCTTTTTCCTTAACTGGTATAGCGTGCCATCATTAACAATGGTCAGGTCAGCATTTTTAATAGACTCTCCCATGCCCCACCCCAGTTCTCTTTCATCACGGATGCGCAGCCTTTCCTCATCCATTAACCTGTCATCAGCCCTGCCCCGTTTTCTAATCCTGGCAAGCCTGTCCTCTGTGGACGATTCGACATTTATCAGCAGGAAATCGCTCCCGAACTCCTCCTTAAAGAGGTGTACCTCCTCGATGTTCCTTACCCCGTCCACCACAGCAACACCACCCTCTGAGGCACGCAATTTCGTAACACACCGCCTGGCAATGGCTGATAGTCCTTCCTCCTTTCTTAGCCTTGTACCGGTGCCGCCCAGGTTCTCGTCTGTTGGTTCAAGACCAAGCCTGTGGACCTCTTCACGTATCACATCGCCCATGTTCACTACAGGATAACCCAATTCCTTTGCAACAGCAGCCACTTCACCCTTGCCCGATGCCGGCATACCCACAAAAGCTATTATCCTCATACTATCCTTTCCTCTCCATTCTCTATAGTCCGTATCCGTATGTCTTTGAGATTGACAGGTTTGATAGCTGTTGCCATATCCAGCACTTCCTGCCTGCTGAATTTCTCTGTATCTTTCATATCCAGGGTATTGTCAGATAAACCCTGCTGGACTGCATAGGTAAGGTTCCCGCAGTCACATTCATCCAGGTACTGGCTTATCTTCCTGATATCTTTTGCACCAACAAGCCCCCTGAATACTGTGGTCCTGACCTCCAGTTCAATGCCTGCCCTGATGCATTTGTCCAGGGTCATGGCTGTGTTTTTTGCCGCTTTTGAACCCGCATCCACATTTAACCCGGTAACTATAGCGTATTGCTTAGGTTCGTCAAGTGGTGCTTTTACATCAAGGAACACCTTATCAAGCAGACCTTTATCAAGCATTTCCATTACCACATCCGCACCAAACCCATTGGTCTCAAGTCCCACAGCCAGCGAGCCGGACCTGGCAAATCCGGCAAGCTCTATCAGCGCATCCCTTTGAAGGGTCGGCTCACCTCCGCTGAACACTACCGCACTGATGAACGGTTTTGTTTTGGATATCTGTGACTTCATGTCTTCAATATCCATCTCACTGCTTCCTGTGATATAGGCGTGGTTCTGGCAGTAGGGACACCGTAACTGGCAGCCCCTGAAAAATATTACCGAGACTGAACGGCCATGCCAGTCCACAGTAGAGATCGGGATAAAATGTCCGAAATTGAATGTCTGTTGCATTGGCTAACTGGTATACTCATCACAAGATATATAACCATTACAAACGAAAACGCAGGATTATATATGAACATTGAGATCGACCCGGCTGTAAAGTATAAAGAGGGCACCAAGAGGGTATGTGGTCCGGAAGAAACCCTGGAAAATATCACAGGCATACTGGATAAGGTGGGAGTTACCAGGATCGCCGATATCACTGACCTTGACCGCATAGGAATTCCAGTATTTTCTGCCATCCGGCCCAGTGCGGCCGAGGGTGCTGTTTCTATTTACAGCGGCAAAGGTGCCGATGATACCCAGGCCAGGATATCTGCTATCATGGAAAGTGTGGAGCGCTGCTGTGCAGAACAGCCAGGTATAAGTAAAGACCTGGGCAAAGACCTGGATGAAGAAGATATCAAGCCCACAATTGCCGATTCTTTTGAAAATCTCTCACAAAAGGTTAACACCATCAATCCTCTTGACCTGCTGACAGCAGAGCCCGTCATTAAGAACACCAGGCTGGAATGGATGGTGGGCTATGACCTGCTGACAGAGGAGAACATCCTTGTACCGTCCAATGCCGTATACCATCCCTATAACCCCACAAACGGGGGGCACCAGTTGTTCCGCAGCAATACCAACGGCCTGGCAGCAGGGAATACTATGGAAGAGACCATACTGCACGGCCTGCTTGAGGTGATCGAGCGGGACGCGCTTAGCATTGCCGAGTACAATAAGAACCCTGGCCGTGAGATCATACTTACACCGGATGATGGTGTCGTCTACGACCTGTTGAAAAAATTCGAGGCTGCAGGTGTCATAGCAAAAGTATGGCTGCTGACCCACGATATCGGCCTGTACACAGTTGTTTGTGCGCTTGATGACCCGGTCCTGAAAGACCCTGCCCTGCTTGTCATGGGTGCGGGGTCACACCTTATACCTGAAATTGCGGTGTCGAGGGCCCTGACCGAAGCCGCACAGAGCAGGGTAGTGCAGATACATGGTGCCAGGGAGGATACTGACAGGGAATCTGTGGTCCGCACCTTCGGGTACGATGCCATGAAACGGTTGAACCGCTACTGGTATATTGATTCTGCTGAGAAAGTTACCTTGTCCGACCTTGAGGATAAATCCGCAAACACCCCTGCTAAGGATATCCGGGCAACTGTGGAGATGCTGCGCGGCATAATTCCTTATGCGGTCATAGTGGATATTTCCAGCACTTCATTGAACCTGCCAGTGGTAAGGGCAGTCCTGCCAACCTTTGAACAGTATACGCTTGACAGGGAGCGCAAGGGTAAGCGCATGAAGATCGGACGAAAACCCAAGACCAGGACCAAACGAACCTTCAAACCACGGCCGGTGACATGACAGGGATTGTGGTCTTTACCGGTACCAGCCTTAGCTGGGAGGAGGCAGGGTCGTTGCTTGATGCTGACTACCGGCCGCCTGTAAAAAGGAATGATATCAATATCCTGGTGGATAAAGGGGGTCCTGATATCATAGGCATCATTGACGGCATCTTTTTTGACAGGGCAGCAGTGGCCCACAGGGAGATAATCCGTGCAATAAAGGCAGGGGTTACCGTGGTCGGTGGCTGCAGTATGGGGGCACTCCGGGCATCTGAACTTGATACTTACGGCATGATAGGGGTGGGCCGCATCTACGAGTGGTACCGCGACGGTGTTGTGGAATCAGATGACGAGGTAGCTGTCACGTTCCATCCCGAAACTCTTGAACCGCTGTCGGTCCCTCTGGTTAATATCAGGGTAACCCTTGAGCGTGCAGTGGAACAGGGTGCGATTGAACCAGACCTCAGTGAAACGCTACTGGAAACAGCACGCTCCATGTACTATCCTGACCGGACCTTTGCAGCCATTGTTAAAAGTAGTGTGGAAAATGGCCACGTTCCAAAATCTGAAAAAGATACTATGATTGATTACCTTATCCACAATGAAGTGGATGTCAAACGTGAAGATGCTTTGCTGGTTATCGAAAAGATAAAAGAATTGGCAGGGTCTTTATAGACACCCTACAAAATCGGACTGAGTGGCTGAATAGTAATAATAATTTATATACTCAATATTATTTAAAAATGCTTGAAATTATAATCTTTTTTATTATATTTACATACTATCCTCATCAAAATACCGGTTCAACTTTTGAGATATACTGGTGTCAATCTCCTCTCAAGAACCGAAAATGACACATCGATGAATAATGCGAGGACTATAGCAGGAAGGGCTCCCGCTAAGATCTTATCCGTGTTAAAAGCTATCAATCCTTCAAATACCAATTCTCCTAATCCACCACTTCCAATAATTGCGGTCAGTATAGCGATACTATTGGCCAGGATAGCTGCAAATTTAATGCCGGCGAACATTGCCGGGTATGCATTGGGCATTCTGATGTGACGGTTGATCTGCCAATCAGTTAATCCAATACCTTTAGCATATTCTATCAATAATGGATCAATATTGGATAGACCAATATAGGTATTTTTAATAATGGGGAGCAAGGCCCTTAGCATTATAGCTATTATAGCAGGGGTGAAGCCTATTCCAATAAGCGGAACCACAATTGCAACAACAGCAAAACTCGGTACTGCCTGAGCCAGGTTTGCAAATTTTATTACGATAGAAGCAAGCCTGTTACTATACAATGAAGCAAATGCCAATGGAATAGCTATAGCGATACTCACGAAAAGAGCCGAATATGCGAGAATAATATGTTCAACAGTAGCATCTGCAATAGTGGTTAATATTACCATGTACCGTACCTCACTTTGAGTCTGCTTTCAATTACACCCGCTATAGCATCCAGAATAACTGCAAGTACCCCAGTCCATAATCCTGCGACCAGAATGGTATCCACATCATACAAGTAAATACCCGTCTGCAATGCCGTTCCCAGTCCACCTGCTGCAATAAGACCACCCAGGGTAATTAAGCCCATAGTAAATACCAGTGCGATCCTGAAACCCCCTGCAATGAGCGGAAGTGCCATTGGCATCCTTACGTTGATCAATATATCTTTTGATGATAGTCCTATTGCCTGCGCGATGTAAATATACTCCTTATTGACACTTTTCAGACCGACATAGGTATTCCTGGTGATAGGCAGGATTGAATACAGGATCGATGCAACAATGGTAGGTTTTGCCCCTAAACCAAAGAATGGAAGCAAGAGTACCAGAAGTGCAATATCGGGCAGGGTCTCGATAATATTGAGTATATTCAATACTGGATTCGCAATTCTTGGGTGCAGAAATACAATGATCCCTATACTGATACCAATGACAGTGGCCGAAAAAAGGGCAATACTGAACATATACAAATGCTCTAATGTACGCATGGTTAACATTTGTGAATCCCATACATCCATGATCTGCACAATGAAATTATCCACGTTTTCCACCTTGTATAATATTGATTAAATGAGTTTCAGGAGCACATTATCTAAAAAGAAAAGTCCAACTGGACGATCTGCTTCCATCACAACTCCCAATGATTCGCCCATGTCCTTTAATTTCCCCAAAGCCGATGCAATATGGTCATTTGATGAAAAACCGGGGGTCGGTCTTGCAATATCCCAGAGTGTTACATCATCGTGTTTTTGTTGAACCAGATCTGCCATCTCAACATATCTTACCAGATCAGAACCATCAAGTACGATAGCCAGTTCCACATTGGTTTGTGTCATCCTATTAACAGCTTCATGTGCAGTCATTCCAGCATCAAATAGATATTTATCAGTTATAGGAGACATCATGTCCTTTACCCTGAGGGTGTCTATATGCTTGAATTTCCTTTTCGCATCAACAATATCAGACACCAGTTCATTTTCAGGGTGCAGGATCAATTCTTCAGGAGTACCTATCTGGATGAGTCTGGCATCAGACATGATACCAATCCTATCCCCCAGTTTGAATGCTTCATCAATATCATGCGTAACAAACAATATTGTCCTGCCTATCTCCTGTTTTATTACATTGAACTCATCCTGCAGCTGCTTTCTCAAGATAGGGTCAAGTGCTCCAAATGGTTCGTCCATCAACAATAAAGGCGGATCCATGGCAAGTGCCCGGGCAAGTCCGACCCGCTGCTGTTGTCCACCGCTCAACTGACCGGGATACCTATCCATAAAGGATTCGGGAGGAAGTGATACAAAATCAAGGAGATGTTTTACCCTGTCTGAGATCTCCTGGTCGGACCAGCCCTCAAGTCGTGGTACCAGCCCTATATTCTCCTTGATGGTCATATGGGGAAAAAGACCGATATCCTGGATGACATAACCGATGTTCCTTCGCAACCTGACAGGGTCAAATTCCATGATATCATGGTCGTTTATCGTTATGACCCCATCATCCGGTTCAATAAGCCGGTTTATCATCCTGAGGGTGGTGGTCTTTCCTGAACCGCTGGGACCTATCAGTATCAACAGTTCACCGCCCTGTAAATCAAGGTCCAATTGTTCAACTGCAAAGAGTTCGTCGTATTTTTTCGTGACCTGCTGAAGACGAACGGAGTCAATCCTGTCAAATAGTCTTTGTGTGGACATGGCTATGTGTGAATTTCATTCAGTTTTATTAAAAATCAAAAAGGGTTGAATTACTTTTCAGCAATTAACCCCTGCTGTACAAGGAAATCCCTGGCAATATCCCGTGCTTCTTTTTTGTCCACATCATATTGATAATTAAGTTCCCTCATTGAATCAGTATCAATTCTGCCGTCCAGTTCTTTGATGATCTCAACAACATCCGGATTTTCAGATGCGAACTTCTCTGTAACAACAACTATGGCATCATAGGGTGGCAAAGCGTTCTTATCATCTTCCAGTATCCTGAGATTGAACAATTCGTTCCTGGTATCAGTAGTATAAGCCGACACTGCCTCTACATCACCCTGTTTGATGGCCTCGTACATGATAGTAGCCAGACCCTGCTGGTAATTATTGAATTTGAAACCATATACCTCTTCTATGCGAGGAAGACCATCTTCCCTTTGTGCAAATTCAGGGTCAGTGCCTATTACTATTTCCGATGCAAATTCTTCAAGCTCACTGATTCTGGACACATTATTTGCCTGTGCCCAATCTTCCTTGACCGCTATAGCGTAGGCATCCTCAAAACCCAGGTTGCTTATAATAAGCACGCCATCCTGTTCAAGCAGACCTTTTTCTGCTTCTTCATAGACTACCTGAGGGTCCCATACATCAAGTGGTGGTTTATTCAATATCTGGCTGTATGCTGTTCCGGTATATTCCACATAAACATTGACCTGACCTTGTTTCATGGCTTCATAATTGACAAAGGTGCCACCCAATCCTTCTTTCACATCTGTTTCATACCCATGCTCTTCCAGCAGGAGGGATATCATATGTGCAAGGATGTATGATTCCTGAAACTGCTTGGACCCGATAACAATGGTATTATCATCTGCGAATTGCGTGCATCCACTAGCAATCACTGCAATTACAACGATAAAAGCAATTAAGATATTTAATTTCATTTGAAATTCCCGAAAAACCAATTAATTTCAGAGTTACTTATAGTTTCCCTTATGATATATTTCAAAAGTAAATGATTTCAACCATGAATAATTGAACTGGATATTTATTTTAGACTGATAAAAGGGGATACTTTTTTAAAGTGATATTACCAATTTACTAATAGGGATTTTTCCCGGAGTGGTGAAATAAATATGGGAATCCTGATACACCTGGCAAAACGCTGGGTTGCCGGCGAATACCTTGAAGATGCTGTCGAGAGGGCAAAATCCGCAAACGATCGGGGAATTAGCGGTATCATCAACCATGTGGGAGAACATAATGAGGATATCGCCAAGATAGAAGCTTCGGCAGAAGAATATAACCGGCTGCTGGACGGCATCAAACAGGAAAAGATAGATAGCGCCATATCTATCAAACCTACCCAGCTGGGGCTTATGAAAGATGTGCAGACATGCACCAAAACGATAGAGCCTCTGGTAAAGAAGGCAGCAGACCTCGGCATTTTTGTATGGATGGATATGGAAGGGAGTATCCATACCCAGCAGATCATTGATATCTACAAACATCTTTACAAGGAAAATAAGAACCTGGGGATTGCCATCCAGACATACCTGTTCAGGACTCCGGAAGACCTGAAAGAACTCTCGGCAATGGGCGCCAAGATACGTTTGTGTAAAGGTGCATATAACGAACCGGCTGATATAGCCATTAAAAGGCATGAGGATATTAGAAAAGCCTATGCAGACCTGTTAGAGATGCTGTTCAGGGAGGGGGGACTTGAACTTATTGCAGTGGCAACCCATGATGATGAACTTATCGAACTGGCCATGCAACTGAACAAGGAACACCCCCGGAATTTCGAGTTCCAGATGCTGATGGGTGCGCATGACAAACGAAAAGTGGAACTGGCAGGGGAGGGGTATAAGGTCTGTGGTTATATACCCTACGGCAAGGGCTGGCTGGGTTATTTCCTGCGCAGGCTCAATGAGCAGAAGCGGGATATTAAGACTGCATTGGTTTGTGTTATTAAAGGGGATTGAAGTAGTGGGTTTGCAGATGATTGATGTTATATTTTGATAGCTATTTTTACACCGCCATTGACAATGGTCCCCTACACCAGCATCACACCGCCGGCCCATTCCGTAAACAGATTAAACAACTTCCCCTTCAATTTCATAAGTCATCCAGTGCAAAAAGTAAAATATCCTCATCCTCTGCAGCATCGCGTAAACGTTTTGAAAAACCGCTTTTTGAGAACAGGCAGTAATGCTCTGTACGTGCATTAAGGTTCCATTTGATCAAACTCTTTTTGTCTTTGAGCTTTGTTAGAATATCCACATCCATTTTGCGATTGTTCCATTTACATTCCCCAATGAGAATGTCTTTAGTATCATCGTTTAAAGCAACGATATCAATCTCATCACCTTTGCGGTTCCACCATGAACCTATGTTCTGGAACACAAATGGAAGTTCTTTTTCATCATTTAACCTGTGCAGAAACTCAACACAAATGTTTTCAAAAACCGGGCCGATGTACTGATCAAGTTCAGATTCGATTTTTGAAAGTACATACTCTGGTCTGCCACTTTCTATAAACCCACGGTTCTTATGAATGAAGCGAAACCAGAATTTAAAAAAATTGTCTTTGATAAAATACCTGCCCTTTTTGGATTTAGATGGTTTTTCATTCACTGGAACCTTGCGCACCAGAATTTCATATTCATTGATGAGATCGGACATGTAAGGTCCAAGACTGGTATTTTTGATACCGGTACGGTTTGCTATGTCATTCAAAGTGCTTGCTCCGCTGGCNANTGCCTCNAAAATTGAAAAATATATCCTGTATTGAGTTCCGAATTCACTGATCAATATATTTGTCCCCTCATCAAGAAGGGGGGCACCAATATCCAGGAATTGTTCTGAGATGATGTTCAATAGCGTTCTGTCAGTTACATTCTCTAATAATTCGTAGTATTTTGGAACTCCACCGAAGATGGAATATATTTCAACAAATGTGCTGATTTCCAGATCCACCAGGATATCTTTGCAAACATCATACTGCAGGGGTTTTAGATTGAACAGTGCATCCGAGCGTCCGAATAGTGGTGTTTTATAGTCTTTGAATAGATGTTTCATCAGACCGGTGTAAGAACCAAGAAACAAAAATGAATATTTCCGTTCATCTTTATATTTATCCCAATATTTCTGGATGATAGAAAAAACGCCGGTGTTGATTTTGTTGAAGTTTTGGAATTCATCAAAAATGAAAATTTCTTTATCGGATAGCGTAAACAAAAAACCAAAAAAATCATCGAGATCCGTAAAGTTGGGAACATAATCACAACGCTCCATCAATATAGTCCTGAAATCATCAAGGATTAGCCGTTCTTCTTTTTCTGCTACAAAAAAGTAAAATGAGTCTTTTCCAAAAACATGCTGCACAAGCCGTGTTTTACCAACACGACGCCTGCCGTAGATCACAATCATTGTGCTCTTGTCAAGCGATGTCAATGTTCTGAGCTTCTTGATCTCATCTTTACGATCGAAAAATTTCATGTATAAGTATATAGTTCCTTTGTATTTAATAG
>PYCK01000132.1 GCA_009649835.1 Candidatus Methanocomedens sp.
TATTGTCGGGTGATGTGGCAAAAATCGAATAACAATCTCGCATAACAGGCATAATCTGCCCATTCGACATTAAAGAGAATAAAAGGTATCCCATTCAAATTAAATGGTAATTAATCATAGTGCTCTGAATTTTGAGACACAGATTACACTGATTACACAGATTGATAGTTGTTGTGAAAATCAGTGTCTACATTAATCTTGCATTTGACCATACTTTTTGAAGTGGATACAATAAAAGAGAATAAAAAAAGAAGATAGGGGCATTTAAAATGCCCCTGATTGAATAATTTTACTGAGGTTTCTCGTACAGCTTGGTCTTGGTCTTCAGACTACCATCTTTCATGTGGGGCTGCCTGAACACTGAATCATTACCCTTCTCTATCTCCCTGGCATCTATTGCCAGCTGGGCTGCAGCTCTCATCATCTCATGACCGGTTGCAGTTGTCAAGGTAACCTGCTCGATGTCCTTCATCATGAAGCAGGCAGGGAAATTGATCTCAGCCACTTTATCAGTCATATGCAGGGCTGCCAGTGCCTTAGCCTTAGCGTATGGATTATTAAATCCTGCGCTCTCCACAGCCTTCTGGGCACTCACCAGGACATGGGGCAGTTCAAGGTCCTTGCCAGCATCAGCCTGTGCAATAACAGCATCAAATGCTTCCTGTATCAACCTGACCACACCGCATGTGGACAGCACTTTCATAGCATCGCTGTTAAAGCTGGCCATCTCCACGGGGTCAAGGAACTCTGTCTTGGCACCAATAAGTGGGTCCACTTTCATTATGATATAACCGAATCCCGCATCCTCCAGGGCCTGGCGGTCATCTTTCTTAGTTGGGCCGTCAGATATCACGATGACTTTTTTATCTTTCCATATCTCCCGTGCCGCTGTGGGGCCTGGTGCAGATGAATTGGGGCTTATCATGACATAGAAATCAGCTTCAAATTCCTTGAAATGTTTCGTATGTTCAGCCTCTGCCTTACCCATTTTGGCTCCCGTACCAAAAGACATAATCTCTATTCCCTTTCTCGCAGCAATCTCATCAAGAATGAGATCGACAACCTGGGACATTCCCAGGTTTCCTAATTTTATAAATCCTACCTTAGCCATATTGGATCACAAAAGTGGAATTGGATGATATACTTATATGTTTTTTGGATTTATCCCGGTAAAAAAAGCATAAAATCACACAAATATAATGATTAATATGGAACTTTAACTTCGGAATCCTTATGGCAGAACAACAGAATTAACTGTCGGTGACATTTATTGGTTAGAGTATTGGCCACAGGGACCTTTGATATTCTGCATCCGGGACATCTGTTGTATCTGGAAGAAGCAAAGAAACTGGGTGATGAGCTGTGGGTCATTGTAGCTTGCAGTTCCATGGTGAACCATAAACCAAAACCAGTGCTCTCCGATGACCAAAGGTTAAAAATGGTCGCAGCATTAAAAGTGGTGGACCATGCTGTACTTGGAAATAATCATGACATGTTCAAGCCACTTAAGGATATTCGACCCGATATCGTAGTGCTCGGGCATGATCAACATTTCAATGCCGAGCAACTTGAGGAAAAAATCAGGGATAGGGGAATAAATGCGAAAGTTGTCAGGGTAACTGCCTATGAGCGATGCAATACCTGCAGTACAGGGACTATCGTGAAATTGATCAAGGAAAAGCAGTGAATTATAATTTGGGGAAATCTATCTCAAAGGTTCCCGGTTTCTGCAATACTAAATTTAGAACTTACCTCCAGTTAGTGTTTTGGTATCGGTCACACCGTTTATTTTACGGATTCTGTTGAAAACAATATCGCTCAACTGGTCGAAATCCTTTACCATGACCTTTGCAATAAGGTCATACTCCCCGAACAGCGGATAAATCTCCGGAATATCTGGCTCTTTTAATAGAAGGTCGAACACATCCCGCTCCTTGCCCGGGGTCACATTTATTAATACAAATCCCACTGACATTGAAACCACTCTTGTTTAGATTGTTAACTTTACAATATTCTAATAGAAGGTTGGTTAAATTCTATTTATATTTTTTCTAATTACTGTCCTCATTCAGGGCTACTTTTCAAAAATAATCAATTTGTTATTCGAATCTTATCGCAATATTATTAAGCATTTAACCGAATTTCGGGTCAAATTACTTGATTGAGACATAACCACATTTAGATAAAAAATGGAGGAAGTGATTTGCCAGACCATAAATATGTATACTTTTTCGGCAAAGATAAGACCGAAGGCAATGCAACAATGAGAAACCTTCTGGGTGGAAAAGGTTCCCACCTGGCTGAGATGGCTAATCTGGGAATACCTGTGCCCCCGGGTTTCACAATAACAACAAAAGTGTGTACCGAATACTTCGAAAACCAGCAGCAATATCCGGATGGAGTGAAAGAACAGGTTGCACAGCAACTGGCTAAACTGGAAGACAAAACAGGGTTCAAGTTCGGTGACGATTCAAACCCGTTATTGTTATCTGTCAGGTCAGGTGCACGGATATCCATGCCTGGTATGATGGATACGGTATTGAACCTGGGACTGAACGATAAAACAGTAGCGGGACTGGCAGAGGAAGTGGACGAGAGGTTCGCCTACGATTGCTACAGGCGTTTTATCAACATGTTCGGCGATGTGGTACTGGGCATTGAGCATAAGAAGTTCGAGAATATCCTGGGTGCCAAGAAGAAAGAACTTGGTGTTGAGAATGATACTGAACTGGACGCCGTGGCCCTCAAGGATGTGTCAGCAAAATACATGGCAATGGTCGAGGAAAAAACAGGCCAGGATTTCCCCCAGGACCCTATGACCCAGTTATGGATGTCCATCAATGCTGTTTTTGATTCATGGAATACGCCCAGGGCCATTAAATACAGGAAGATACACGGCATACCTGATGACTGGGGAACTGCCGTAAATGTGCAGTTCATGGTCTACGGGAACATGGGTGAAAATTCAGGAACAGGTGTGGCATTTACCCGAAACCCTTCAACAGGTGAGCGGAAATTCTATGGCGAATACCTGATGAACGCCCAGGGCGAGGACGTAGTGGCAGGTATCAGGACGCCCCACCCCATCGAAGCACTGAACAAGGAAATGCCAGAGATGTATGCCCAGCTCGATGACATCAAGGAACGGCTTGAACATCATTTCAAGGAAATGGAGGATATTGAATTCACGATCCAGCAGGGCAAGCTCTACATGCTCCAGACCAGGACAGGCAAGCGGACCGCAGCGGCTGCTGTTAGGATCGCAATCGACATGTTCAACGAAGGACTGATCACCAGGGATGAGGCACTACTGAAGGTAGACCCGGAGCAACTTGACCAGCTCCTGCATCCCATGATCGACCCCAACGAGAAGGTGGATGCAATAGCCAAGGGACTTCCGGCATCACCCGGCGCAGGGGTCGGAAAGGTGGTGTTCACTGCCGAACATGCCGAAGAGATGGCAGAAGCAGGAGAAAAAGTGGTCCTGGTGCGTAACGAGACATCTCCCGAAGATATTGGCGGGATGCATGTGGCACAGGGTATACTTACTGTCAGGGGCGGTATGACATCCCATGCAGCAGTGGTGGCCCGGGGCATGGGTAAATGCTGTGTTGCGGGATGCGGTGCCATCTTAATCGACGAAGATGCGGGACTGTTCACTGTGAACGGCCATACAGTGAAGGAAGGCGATTTTATTACATTGAACGGTACGACAGGTGAGGTCATTATAGGCCAGGCCAAGCTAATCACTCCTGATATTAGTGGGGACCTAAACACCATACTGGACTGGGCAGATGATGTAAGGACACTTGGGGTCAGGACAAATGCGGATACTCCTGAGGATTCACTGGCTGCCCGGGATTTCGGTGCCGAGGGCATCGGGCTGTGCCGGACCGAACATATGTTCTTTGGCGAGGACAGGATTCCCATCGTACAGGATATGATCCTGGCAGAGACAGAAGAAGGCAGGAAAGCGGCACTGAAGACGCTGTTGCCTATGCAGCGCAGCGACTTCAAGGGTATATTTGAGGCAATGAAAGGGTATCCTGTGACTATCAGGCTGCTGGACCCGCCACTGCATGAGTTCCTTCCAAAACATGACGAACTTATGGAACAGTATGCCAAGTTAAAGGCTGCCGGTGACACTAATAATATTCATGAGATCAAAGACCTGATAAAGCGGGTGAATTCTCTTCATGAGTTCAATCCCATGCTGGGACACAGGGGTTGCAGGCTCGGCATCACCTATCCTGAGATTTATGAGATGCAGGTAAGGGCCATATTTGAGGCTGCCTGCGAACTGGTAAAGGATGGGTATGAGATCGTGCCCGAAGTGATGATACCTCTTGTTGGTCATATCAATGAGTTCAAGGTTACAAGGGATAGTGCCGATGCAGTGGCCAAACAGGTCATGGAAGAGCAGGGCGTTGAACTGGACTACATGATAGGGACCATGATAGAACTTCCCAGGGCAGCCATTACAGCGGATGAGATCGCTACCGAGGCAGAGTTTTTCAGTTTCGGTACCAATGACCTTACCCAGACCACATTTGGCCTGAGCCGTGATGATGCCGGCAAATTCCTGCCGTATTATGTTGAGATCGGCATACTTGAGAATGACCCGTTCGTGGCTATTGACCAGGATGGTGTTGGCCAGCTTGTCAAGATGGGTGTGGATAAGGGCAGGTCAAGTCGGCCAGACCTGAAAATTGGCATTTGCGGCGAACACGGCGGAGAGCCTGGCAGTGTTATATTCTGCCACAACATCGGGCTGGATTATGTGAGCTGCTCACCATTCAGGGTCCCGATCGCCAGGTTGGCTGCAGCACATGCGGTGCTGAAAAAAGGCGAGTAACAGACAATTGATACCGGCTTTTATGAGCCCGCGTGAAATATTTATACTATTGGATGTAAATCCTAATCAAAAGGTGGAACATGCCCGAAATAATTGAATGTGAATCAGGATCTTATCCGGTTGTGGATGCCAACGGCAAACCTATCGAAGTAGGCAATCCTGTAAAATACGGAGGAACCGGCACCAAAGGATATGTGACCGAGATCATATGCGATAGTGAAGGTGTCTGGGCCGTGGTTGATACCAAAAACCTGCTGTATAGGCTGGAAACCCTTACTCTGCTGGATAAACTGGAAGCAAAAGTTGAGATGGGCGAGCGTAAATTCTCGACCGAGGAGATCCAGGAAGTACTTGATAAGGCAGAAGAAGAAGCAAAAGAAGCAAAGCTGGACGATGCCAACCTGGAAGCTGGCGGATAGTCATATCCATCATGTTGCGTATTGGTGTCGTAATCCATGGACCTGTGGTTATCGACTCTGGCAGGGCAGGGAGACTTCTTGAAATATTATCAGGCATGGGTGAAGTGCATCCGGTCCTGGGCGGCACCATGGGCAGGGCTGCTGTGATCGATGCAGGATTGGAGGACCTGATCGATATCAGCAGGAGCTTGAAACCCAGTGAATCTATTCTGGCCCTTAACTCTTCATGTGATGTGGTATTGCTGGTCAATGAAGGTAAGTCCATAGAGACGGGATCGGCTTTTGGAAGACTTGTATTTGAGGGGCTGCCTGTATTGGAAAAGCCTCTATACCAGTTAGAGTTTGCAGGTGGATGTTCACTTATCCGGTTGAACAATGTTTTTCATCCATTTTTCAATGAACTGAGGCAAGTATTGGATGCCAGTGTGGTTCAATCTTTACCACCCGCCAGGGGTCTGGTAACGGAAAATGGAATTACCAGAAGGCCGGTTTTTGGTGTAAAGCCAGGGGAATGTGTGACCGTTAACGGTATTGTTATTGGAAAGGCTTTGTCAGATAATGTTGAGATCATTTCCAGCGGCGGCAGGATAACAGGACTGGATGGGGGCAGGCTTAAATCCCATGGTATAGAGAAACTGGAGCATGTTGACCTCTCGTCTGCTGTCGTACGGTCAGGGATTTTAAGGGATGCTGTTACCACACCCAGGGTGCTTGAACACAAGGCATCGGGATATGCAGTGATCATAGACCATTCGGCAGAGAATACTTTTGAGATAGCGAAGGATGCGGATATGGCAGTAGTGGTGGGGGATGATACCACGGCAGTAGCAGGCGACCTGCTTACCCGCCTGGGCATCCCGATGATAGGCATTACTGACGGTGACAGGGACGGCATCACCCACTATGCGCATGTGCCGCCCGGCTCTGTGGTTATCAGGGTCTCTCCAGGGAATGATGATATTGTGGGGCGCCGGGTATGCGAAGAGATATTCGGGGGCCGGGGCCGGATGGAAATGGAGGGTGCCGGGTTTGAGGGGATACTGGCAAGTGTGCTGGGGCTGGCCGGGGGGCTGGTGGAAGAGGTTGTGCGGTATTAAACTGGCTATGCTTTTGAAGTTTTCCGAAACATTGCTGCATAGTGCAGAACGAAATGGATTTATACTATTTTGTATAAAATAGTATAAC
>PYCK01000133.1:0-5367 GCA_009649835.1 Candidatus Methanocomedens sp.
ATAGGCTGAATAGTTACCATTTCTTTTTGTATAAAATAAGCTGAGGCTGGTATATATGCTGCCCAGGAGGGAGATTATAGGGTGAGCCCGGCTGAATCTCCAAATCCATATCCCCCATCCTTAAATACTTCCTTAAACAATTATGTTTAATGGCACAAACAAATAACTCAATCATGAGTCCCACCATCGCAAAGATCCTCTCAGGATACGACAGGGACAACCTCACCATTGCCACAGTCACAAGTCACACCAGCCTCCAATTATTCGACGGCGCACGCAAGGAAGGCTTAAAGACCATCGGCATCTCCATCGGTAAACCCCCTAAATTCTATGACGCTTTTCCCCTTGCAAAACCCGATGAATTCATAATCGTGGACAGCTATGCCGATATCCTGGACAAAGCCCCGGAACTGGCAGAGCACAACACCATAATCATCCCTACCGGCTCATTCGTGGAATACCTGGGGCACGAGAAATTCATGGACCTGGAACTGCCCACATTCGGCAACCGGCACGTACTGGAATGGGAATCGGACCGGGACAAAGAACGCCACTGGCTGGAAGGCGCAGGCATATCAATGCCCAAAAAGATAGATGACCCAAAGGATATCAAATCCCCTGTCATGGTCAAGTACCACGGTGCCAAAGGCGGGCGTGGCTTCTTTGTAGCAAAGAACAAGTCAGAGTTCTATGCGAGACTGGACGAGTCCCAGCCCTACACCATCCAGGAATTCATAGTGGGCACCCGCTACTACCTGCATTACTTCTACTCACCCTTACCGACCGAAGGATATACACTGAGCAAAGGCACCCTTGAGCTAATGAGCATGGACAGGCGTGTGGAATCCAATGCCGATGAGATATTCAGGCTGGGCTCGCCCCGTGAACTGGAGGATGCGGGTGTGTATCCCTCCTTTGTGGTAACAGGCAACATACCCTTAGTGGCGCGCGAGTCCCTGCTGCCCAAGATATTTGAACTGGGCGAACAGGTAGTGGAAAGTTCCCTTGACCTGTTCGGCGGCATGATAGGACCGTTCTGCCTTGAGACAGTGTGCACAGATGAACTGGAATTCCGCATCTTCGAAATATCGGCACGTATCGTTGCAGGCACCAACCTGTATGTATCAGGTTCACCCTACTCAGACCTGATAGGTCCCGACTTCTCCACAGGCCGCAGGATAGCCAGGGAGATCAAAAAGGCAGTGAAGTACGATAAACTTGAAGAGGTACTGTCTTGAATAAGACGCATGATACGGCGTATGATATAATTATAGTAGGAGCCGGACCTGCCGGCATGTTCGCAGCACACGAACTGGTGGGAAGTGGTTTTTCCGTACTTATTATCGAGCAGGGACATGATATTTCCCAGCGCAAGTGCAGGATGGGGCTGGCCAGCCGTTGCACACACTGCGAACCCTGCGACATCATGTGTGGTGTGGGCGGTGCCGGAACCTTCAGCGACGGCACCCTGAACCTGCGCCCCGATATCGGCGGCGACCTGGGCCAGTACACCAGTGAACCCGACGCCGCCTGGGAACTGGTAGATTATGTGGACAGGATATTCCTGCAATACGGTGCTCCTGATGAACTGAACAGGCCATCGGGTAACGAGGTCGAGACCCTGAAACGCAGGGCAGCTTCAGCTGGTGCCAGTTTCATTGACATCCCACAGCGCCATATCGGATCGGACCGGGCGCCCCGGCTGATAGAGAAGTTCAAGACCTACCTTGCCAGTTCCGGGATAACCTTCATGCTGGAAACAAATGTCACCGACCTCGTGGTCAAAGAAGGGAGGTGTACCGGCGTAGTGCTCAAGGACGGCAGCACCGTTCAAGGAAAAGCCGTCATCCTGGCCCCGGGTCGTATCGGGGCTTCCTGGGTGGACGGGATGGTGAAGCAACACGGGATCGATGCCAGTTATGCAGGTATTGATATCGGGGTCAGGGTGGAAGTGCCTGCCATAATCATGGACCCGGTCACCAGGATCAACCGTGACCCAAAATTCCATATTCGCACAAGGAAATACGACGACTTTGTCAGGACATTCTGCACCAACCACCACGGGTTTGTAGTCAGGGAAGAATACGAGGGGTTCATAGCCACCAACGGACACTCCATGAAGGATGCCAGCTCTGACAATACCAACTTCGCATTCCTGGTAAGGGTAGAACTTACACACCCCATGGAAAACACTACCATGTACGGCCGCTCGGTCGCCAAACTGGCAACTACCATTGGCGGGGGCAGACCTGTCTTACAGCGTATGGGTGACCTGCGGCGGGGCCGGCGCTCTACCGAGGATCGCATTCACCGCAATCCAGTTGATAATACATTAAAGGACGTAACACCAGGTGATATCAGCATGGCAATGCCACACCGTATCGTGATGGATATTATCGAGGGGCTGGAAGTGCTGAACCAGATCATACCCGGCGTAGCCTCGGATTCCACGTTACTGTACGCACCAGAGATCAAGTTCTATTCCATGCACCTGAACGTGGACAGTAACATGATGACAAATATCAAAGGGCTGTATGCTGCCGGGGACGGGGCAGGACTGTCCAGGGATATTATCAATGCAGCAGCCACTGGCGTACTGGCTGCCAGGGGGTTAAAGAACAATATGCAGGGATATCATGGAACTTGAAGATTTTTTACAACAGAACGGTTTTGATGCCTACCTGCTGCATGCCGACAGCCACTCTAATCCGGATATGTACTATGCCACCAGGTTTTTGGCACCTGATGCTTTCACATACCTGCATGCCGGAGGGGATATCCTGCTGGTATCAAGTATGGAAAAAGGCCGGGCAGAGAAGGAATCAGGGATAAACGATGTCAGGTCCTCGTCCGATTACGGACTCATGGATGAATTGAAGTGGCACAATGACAGCGGCGTAGTATACTGCAAAGTGCTGGCCAGGCTGCTGGAAAAAGAAGGGTGCAGCACCATTGCAGTGCCCAGGGACTTTCCACTGTTCTTTGGTGAATGCCTGAAGGCTGAGGGTTTCAAGATCACAAGTGTCAAGAGCCCTATCGCAAGGTTGAGGGAAAATAAGACAAAATCAGAGATCCAGGCCATCACATCAATCCAGCGCACCTGCGAACAAGCTGTGGCGCAGGCTATTGAAGTTATTAGCAGGGCACAGGTCAGTGACGGTGAATTGATCCATAACGGCACCCCCCTCACTGCCGAAGCAGTCAGGGCGATCATACACCACACTTTACTGGATCACAGCTGCGAGGCTGATGACACTATTGTGGCCTGCGGACCCGGTTCTGCTGACCCCCACTGGCAGGGAAGCGGAGTACTGAAGGCCCACCAGCCTATCGTGCTGGACGTGTTCCCCCGCCATATGGTGAGCCGGTATTACTGCGACATGAGCCGGACCGTGGTCAAGGGTGAGCCGGACCCCAGGATCACAGAAATGCATAGCGCAGTAGTGGAAGCACAGGAGACCGCATTCAGGCTTATCAGACCCGGGGTAAGTGGCAGTGATGTGCACCAGGCGGTATGCGATACACTGGACGATGCGGGTTTTAAGGTTGGGGATGATGAAGGTTTTATCCATTCCACAGGTCACGGCGTGGGGCTTGAAGTGCATGAGAAACCGGGCCTGGGTTTGCAGGATGTTGAACTGGAGGCTGGGAATGTGGTGACAGTGGAACCCGGACTGTATTATAAGGACGTGGGAGGCGTGCGTGTGGAGGATATGGTAGTGGTCACTGATGGCGGATGCAAGAATTTAACTATATTTGATAAGAATCTACAGTTATGAATAATCACGGATGGTGTTAGTAATGGATGAAAACGAGTTGATCAAGGAAATCAAGGAAATTGTCACGAAATACACAACTGCCGGTAAGATACTTGCCCGGGTCAGGAAAGAGACCGCAAAACAGGTTCAGGTGGGTGCGTCCCTGCTTGATGTGGCAAACTTCGGCGAGAACATGATCCGTAAAGAAGGGGGTGAGCCGGCATTTCCAATAAACATATCCTGCAACGAGGAGGCTGCCCATGCCACACCCACAAAGGAAGATACTGATGTGTTCGGCGAGGATATGGTCAAACTGGATATCGGGGTGCATATCGACGGATATATTGCCGATACAGCCATCACAGTGGACTTATCAGGGCACCCTGAACTGGTAGATGCAGCCGAAGCAGCCCTTGAAGCTGCCATCCAGGCCGTACATGCAGGAATTAACACAGCAGAACTGGGAGTGATCATCAATGATACCATTACAGGTTTTGGGTATAAACCCGTGGCTAACCTGACAGGCCACGGTCTGGCCCAGTATATGCAGCATGTGCCGCCTACCATACCCAATATCCCTGTTGATTCCGGTGTTGTCCTTGAAGTGGGGCAGGTGGTGGCCATAGAACCTTTTGCCACCGACGGCAGGGGATATGTGAGTGAGGGTGCAGGTACCGAGATATATAATAAGGTTGGCAACAAGCCCATCCGGGCCCCCGCTGCCAGGGCCATCTTAAAAGAGATCGAACCATTCAAAACACTGCCCTTCGCAAAACGGTGGCTCAATTCAAAGCACCTGGACTTTGCAATGCTGCAGCTTGAAAAGAACGGGAACATTTCATCTTATCCGGTACTGAAAGAGGAAACTGGGAAACTGGTCTCCCAGGCAGAACATACCTTAATGGTCGAAGAGGATGGCTGTACGGTAATAACCAGGTGATCATGGTACGTCTTAGAAGAATTGCAGGACTATTTGGAATAACAATATTTGCAGCCCTGGTTACCGGAAGTGCCAGTGCTGAATATAACTGGAGCAACCAGATCACTATCCATGTAGACGGCATGGAATGGCAGTACACAGAAAAGCTGTCTGATCTGGATTCCTATGTATTCAAGTACGATATCGATAACAGGCAAGGGAATAAGGATCACTTTGTCAGTACATGGGAACTGATGAAGGCAGACAAGCGGATGAGGGAAAGGTTCAGGGATGCCATTGAAGGTGAAATGGATGTCAGGATAAACAATTCATCACTTGGTATCGAGGTACTGGATATCGATGCTTCACTTTCCAATAATGCACTGGGTCCGGTCAAGAGCATGACAGAATTGACAAACACCTACAGGGTAACATACTCATTCCCGGGTGGAATGCTGGAAAATGGCAGTACCATATGGTTCCTTGGAGAACCCGGGTCGCTGCTGTCAGTTAATTTCCCTGAAGGCACGCAGATCATATCGACCAAAGGTATTGATAATGTAAGCATCAGGACATCTGATCTTTCTGGTAGGTTCGGTGCAATAAATGAGAGTATTACTGCGACTGAGAGTGAAGGTGCGACTGACAATGTAAGTGTAACTGTTGAAGGTGCGACTGACAATGTAAGTG
>PYCK01000133.1:5401-7093 GCA_009649835.1 Candidatus Methanocomedens sp.
AACTGATGAAGGTATGACTGACAATGTAAGTGCAACTGATGAAGGTGCCGATGCAAAGGGAGCAGAAATAACTTACATTATAGATATTGTTTTGCCACCGCAAAACAACCTGTCAGAAGAGCCGGAGGAGAACGAGTCCACAATCCCGGTTCCCACTGATATACCCTTCCCTGGAACCATTTACGTGCTATTGGTGATAGCAGCCGCGGTATTATTATCAAAAGATTGAATACATTTAATATTGATAAATATTGATGTAGTGGCGGGTAGTTGGAAAATAATGAAGCGAACGACAGATATGAAGAGTATTCAGCCGGATGAGGTACAGAGCATCCAACCAGATGAGGTTTGCATCTTCATCCCCACAATGAATGAATCCCATACCATAGGCAGTCTGGTCGACGAATTCACGTCACTGGGATTTTCCAATATCCTGGTACTGGATGGCAACAGCAAGGACGGCACGGCAGATATTGCCAGGGAGAAGGGTGCCAATGTCGTAATGCAGACAGGTAAGGGGAAAGGACAGGCTGTTATGCAGGCCTTTGGCATTATCGACAGCCCGTATGTGATCATGATAGACGGGGATGGTACATACCTGCCTGGTGAGGTTAACCTCATCATGGATGCACTTGCAGAAGGGGCAGGACATGTTATCGGTGACAGGTTCGCAAACCCTGGTAAAGGTGCCTTCACCAGATTGAACAAGACAGGGAACAAGATACTCAACAAACTCTTCGGATTCGCTTACGGGGAATGGCTCAGTGATATATTATCCGGATACAGGGGTTTCACAAAGGAGACAATCTCAAATATGGTACTGAACCAGACCGGGTTTGAGATAGAGACCGAGATCACAGTGGATTGTGTCAGGCAAGAGGTGGATATCAAGGTGGTACCCATTACTTACCTGGCCAGGCCCGGAGGGGCGGCCACCAAGCTGAATCCTTTAACTGACGGGTTCAGGATAGGGAGGACGATATTCAAAATGGCAAAAATGAATAATCCATTATTTTATTTCAGTGTGATGGGAGGTGTGACCGTCCTTATCGGTCTGGTCATAGGTGTATATGTTGTGAACGAGTGGATGGCCGGGGTCACACATATTTTGCTGGCGATGTTGACCACACTTATCATAATAGGCGGGATACAGATGTTCATCTTTGCCATGATGGGTGATCTTATCGCTTCCCTTCACAAGGAAACAATGAGGGCTCTTAGAAAGCAGAAATAACAATCGGAATTGTAGGGGCACCATCACTATGTCCGGTAAGGTGCATCAGAACACACCATTACTATGTCCGGTAAGGTGCATCAGAGCACACCATCACTATGTCCGGCAAGGTGCATCAAAGTACACCATCATTGCATCCACACATTCACCAGCAAGAAAAACATATTAAGAAGTAGTTGAATATTGTTTTAATAGGAGAAAATCCTTCAAAGGGGATTTATCAGTACATTAATGGAGGTTAAGAATGGTTGTAAAAAAGTATGAAGCTAATGGTATTACGCTCGAGATAGATAATGACAAATGTGTAGGTGCTGGCGAATGTGTGGACGTATGTCCGGTAGAAGTATTTGAACTGGTTGACGACAAAGCCACGGCGCCCAATATCGAAGAATGCACTGAATGCTGCCTGTGCGTGGACTCATGTCCGGCAAGCGCCATTAGTCATAGTTCTTGTTGAT
>PYCK01000134.1 GCA_009649835.1 Candidatus Methanocomedens sp.
TCCCACAATGATCCGGGACTGAAAACAGCGACAACAACCTCCCCCCAAACCACCACCGATAACCATCCTCAAGTACCAAGTGCCCCCTGACCATCCGCTCCAGCCTATTGACCCTGAGAAACTCCTCAAAAACATCCTCGCCAAAGGTTCGCATCCCCAATCCCCTTGGTGACTGATTGATCCCGTTCTCCTCAGACGGGTCGTTCCAGACGAACGGATACGCATCCTTTTTAGTGATCTTTGAGAGTTTCACAGGTCCAGGGATGCCGCCGTGGACGCAGAAGATCTGATCCGAGATCACAGCAGCAACCGGCAGCCGGTCAAACACCCGATTGATCCGGGCATACAGGTCTTCATCATATTCCAGATCTTTATAGAATTGTTCGAACCGGTTCGTTTCCCTGAGTTCATGGTTACCGCGCAGGAGGATGATCTTATCAGGCTCCTCGATCTTCAGTAAGAACAGCCGTTCAAGCACATCCAGCGATGCAGGACCGCGGTCAATATAATCACCCAGGAAGATCACAGTATCACAGCCAAGGTCAGTACGTTTGCGAAGAGCAAGTCGCAGGGCATCCAGGTCGCCGTGCAGGTCTGCAACAATGAGGATTGGGGTGGTGGCGGCGGTGTGGATCACTGCAGGCTCAAAGTAGAGTATTTCGCTGATCTTAGGCAGGATGTTGAATAGTTTGCGTTTGGTTATTGGAATCCGGATCACCATTTTGAATATTTAATAAAATAAAAATATCCCAAAAAATCAGTCCATTACCACGGCAATCCCGTACCCGCAATCGGGACACTTCCTATCCTCTGTAATAACATTCTTTGCAATCTGAAAACCGCTCCTGTCTATCAGCAGCGTCCCGCACCGGGGACAGTACGTGTTCTCATACTCATGCCCAGCCACATTACCCACATACGGATACTCCATCCCCGCATCCTTTGCCATCTGCCACGCCCTTTCCAGTGTAGCCACAGGTGTAGGGCTGGCATCCTTCATTTTATACATTGGATAGAACCTTGTGAAATGTACGGGCGTCTGGGGTCCAAGGTTGTCATGCACCCATTCAATGAGATCACGAATCTCTTTTAGGTCATCGTTCTTGCCAGGTATGACCAGGTTGATCACCTCGATATGCATGCCCAGTTCCCTGGCCACCACACTTGAATCCAGCACCGGCTGCAGGTGTGCCCGACAGGTCTCCCTGTAGAACTCATCATTGAATGCCTTGATATCAACCCTGAAGGCGTCAAGGTATGGGGAAATATCCCGCAGTGCATCCTCTGTGATATAGCCGTTGGTCACATACACGGTTTTCAGCCCTGCTTTATGGGCCAGCCTGGCAGAGTCGTAAGTGAACTCGTGCCAGATAGTAGGCTCGTTATACGTCCAGGAGATGCTGGCACAATCCAAAGCCAGTGCCCGGGCAACAGATTCTTCGGGCGTAATCTCCATGATATCTGCCTGCTCAAGTTCAACCTGGGAAATGGTCCAGTTCTGGCAGTGGCTGCACCTGAAATTACAGCCGATAGTGCCCTGTGAGTAACTTAAGGTACCTGGGAGAAAATGGTACAGGGGTTTTTTCTCAATAGGGTCGACGGCCTCACTGGATACAGTATTATAAATAAGAGTGAACAGTGTGCCGCCCCTGTTCTCCCGTACACGGCAGAAACCTCTTTTGCCATCTGCTATTGTGCATTCATGGGCACACACATGGCATTTGACCTTTCTTTTTTCCAGCTTTTCAAACAACGATGCTTCATGGATCATATATATCCCTCACACATCCCCCATGCACTCTTATATACCTCTCATACATCCTCACACCAGCATCCACTACCTTCAGCATTTTGATCAAATTGGACACGTTCCAACGATGAGATTTTGCTACTTCCTGTTAAATGATCGAACATTACTCTGTATTATTTAATAAATGTTTGTTCCCGTCCGGGTCCGACTGAGATATATTTGAAAGGAACACCCACAAGCGACTCAAGTCTGGATAAATATTCAATTGCACCATCCGGCAGGGCATCCATACTGCGAATACCGGTAAGGTCCCCGTCCCACCCTGGCAGGTCTTCAAGAACCGGCACACACCTGGCAAGGTCTGCTGTGGATTCTGGCGGGTAATCCAGTCTTGTACCATCCAGTTCATATGCCACACATACTTTCAACGGATGTATGTCTGACAGTACATCCAGTTTGGTCAGGGCTATCTGTGTATAGCCGTTCAATGCCACTGATTTCTTTACAAGGGGCAGGTCGAACCAGCCGCAGCGTCTGGGCCTGCCAGTAGTGGTGCCGAACTCGCCGCCCGCTTCCCTGATATAATCTCCTGTCTTGTCCTTAAGTTCGGTAGGCAGCGGTCCTTCGCCCACACGGGTAATATAGGCTTTCAATATTCCCACCACCTCGTCCACCCTGGTGGGTCCCACACCCAGGTTTGCACATGCCGAACCTGCGATGCATGATGAAGATGTCACGAATTTCTGGGTACCGTGTATCACGTCAAGGTGTGCTCCCTGTGCACCTTCTGCCAGTACTTTCTTACCCTGGTCAAGGGCAGTGTTAATTTCATGCGAAACATCGGCAATGAATGGAGCGAACCTGCGCCCCAGTTCAATATATGTCCTGATCCAGGTCTCATCTTCCATTATAGATGGGTCGCCGCCCATGCTCTGTATCTGGGCAGCCTTTATCGGAGTAAGCTCTTCAAGCCGCCTGCGCAGCCGTTCTTCATCTGCCAGGTCTGACATCTGGACTTCGTCCCTGGCCACTTTGTCGATATAGGCATAGCCGATGCCCCGTTTGGTTGTACCTATCTTAACGCTCCGCGCTGACTCCCCCAGGCCGTCCAGTTCCACATGGTACGGCATGATAATGCTTGTCTTGGCATCTATTCCAAGCTTTTTTTCATCCACAACTGTGCCCTCATCGGCCAGGGTGTTAAGTTCCGTTGCAAGGGTCTGTGGGTTCATCACAGTACCGGGACCGATAAGCAGCCTGGCATTGAACAACACACCGGAAGGAGTAAGATGGAGTTTGTATTTCTTGCCGTCAACAACAACGGTATGGCCCGCATTATCGCCCCCCTGGAAACGGACGATGAGGTCATATTCCCTGGCCATCAGGTCAACAATCTTTCCCTTTCCTTCATCACCGAACTGGGTGCCTGTAATAATCGTGAACATAGTACCACATAGAATGAGATTATTGAATAATAAGATTTTGTTGGAATTTCATATAAACCTTTATATTTCCTGGATTTATTATACTCCACCCAGGAGAGTGGAATGACTTCGACATACTTAATGACAATAATTATGCTGCCACTTCTTGCATTGATGACAGTGGTCGGCATTTATACCCTTATTCCAAGAGATGTTAAAGGACAGAAGTATAGTATATCCAGGCGCAGGTTCTTGATAGGGTTCTGGCCGTTTTTTGTATCTGCGTTTCTTGTCTATATGCTTGTGCAGTCCCAGTCGTCCATTGTCAATATGCTGGGTATCAAGGTGGATGCTGATTATACCGGATATCTATTAATGATAGAAGGCGACCTTGTAAGTCATTTCCAGGGTTTTGCCACGCCCGTACTGACATACCTTAACGGGTTCGTCTACCTGATGATTTTCTCATTCTTGATGATATTCACATTCGTGATATTGATATACACCCACAACCTCAAGGCACTTGAAGAGTTCACCATAGCTTTTATCATCATCTACCTGACGGCATTCCCGTTCTATATCTTTGTACCGGTTACGGTTACCGGACATGCCCTGCCTAATGTTGTACCTCTGCTATATGATTTAAGTCCGATCATCGACCAGGGTGTGAGGGTGGTTGACCCGTTTTTGGATAATGATTTTCCCAGCCTGCATGCCGCACTGTCGGTAATGGCCCTGATGGTAGTGGTGTTCAGGACGAATCTTCATCGATACAAAGTGTTCGCTGCGGTGTCCACTGCTGCTATCCTGTTTTCTACGGTGTACCTGGGCATACACTGGATCATTGACCTGGTTGCCGGGGCAGTACTGGCACTGGTTAGTTATTATTTTGCTGTTAAGTACAGGGAAGTTATTTTCAGGAAATTGAACAGGATATTGGTTGTATTGGAGGTGCGCCTGGGGATAAGGGATCTTATTTATTGCACAGGTTGCTCCAAAGAGATATCTGTGATTCCCCACATCGGTTGTGTGGAGTGCCCCTGTTGTGGGGAGAAAATGGATTATCATCCGCTGACCTTTGTATGAAATGAAGTTGTTTTTGAACGTATAGGAAAGTATATACTTTCCTGTAGGCTTAGAAAATGCGAACGGAGTGAGCATTTTCTTGAATGACCAAAATGTGGGATGATTTTTTGTACTAGAAAATTATATCCTTACTCAAAACCTGTATTTCATGTAGGAGTTTGAATGAGAGAAGTAGTACTTAAAATTACGATGCCAGATAACTGGGTAAAGGATATTACTGCAAAATATCCTGTTCCAATCAAGTTTAAAGAATGTATGCCGCATGGAGACTCAGGTGGTCGCGGCCTTATTGAAATTGATAACATTTTTGGGATAACCGACGACATCATAAAAGACATCGAGGAGCATGCAGAAGTATGTAGTGTCGATATAACTTCCCTTAATGACGGTAGTGTTCTGGGTTCCGTCATCACAGACAAATGCGCTGCGTGCAGGGCTTTGACCGGTTCTGAGTGTTTCCTGACATCGGCTTTGAGTCTTGGGGATGGAAGTGTGGAATGGAAACTGATAACAGGTGGTGAAGGTTCCTTGATCCACTTGATAGATAACCTTGAAACGAATGGATGCAAGGTTGAATTAAAGAGCACTATTGATCTGAATAGAACAAATATGCTTACTAAAAGACAGGAAGAGATCATCCATGCAGCTTTTCAAAAAGGATATTACAATTGTCCAAAGAGGATTACAATCAAGAAACTTGCAGAGATCTTTGATGTTTCCCAATCCACGATGGGTGAGATCCTCCAGAGGGGAGAGAGGAAAATAATTTCAGATCATTTTAGCAGATAAGCATGGTCACTGCCCTTGAAATGATTTTTGATGGGATTGCCGGACAACCTCTGCAGGGTAGTTCGTAGATTTTCAGTTGAATTTTTGTAAACTGTCAAATGGTTTTTCCTGGCAAGAAAGCACCCGTCGGGTGTTTTCTTGTTTCACCTATCAGGTAAGTGATAGTAGAACCTGTTATTTTCACATCATACCAGTTACCTAACGGTAAATCTTCTTTCACTACGATGTTATTGTAATAGATATCCCGCCCTACAGTGGAATTATCCTTACCCACCTCTGTTGTCAAAAGATGTGTAGTATCCCCTATCCTCTTTCTGAGCAATTCCCTGTTTATAGTGTGATGTACTTCTGTCAGTTTACGTGAGCGTTCTTTTTTCTTCCAGGATGGCAGGTCACGCAGCTGGGATGAAGGTGTGTTCGGTCGTGGTGAATACCTGGTGATATTGACCTTCTGGGGACGAATTTCCTTTAGCAGTTCCAGTGTATCAATAAAGTCCTGCTCTGTCTCTGTAGGATACCCTACAATAAAATCTGTTGAGATTACCATGCCAGGAAAATTATTCCTGAACGTATCAACGATATATTTGAAATCTTCTGAAGTATGCCTGCGGTTCATGTGTTGCAGGACCCTATCTGACCCGGACTGGATGGGAATGTGAAGGAACTTGAAAATATGCGAATCTTTAAAGGATTCAATTATATCGTCGATAATGTCAATAACCGTGAACGGGTTCATCATGCCAACCCTTATCATGTAATCCCCTTCAACAGCAGTTACGGCACGTAGCAGTTCAGGCAGTTTTACACCCATATCCCTGCCGTAAGCCGATGTGTCCTGTGAAGTAAGCTGGATCTCCCTGGCACCATGTCGTACAAGTAACCTGATCTCATCAACAATATCGGGAACAGGGCGGCTTACCAGTTTGCCCCTGGCCTGCTTTACGATACAGTAGGAGCACTGTCCTGCACATCCCTGCGAGATGCTGACAATACCTGTTACACCTTCCAGTATTGGAACATCATAGGGGGCAGGGGCAGTGATACCATTACTATCAACAATATTACTACCTACAATATCAGTAATATCATCCAGTGAAGCAGGTGTTACAGACGGGCAGTCAATACCATTCAGGATATCGGGCTGGGCTGCCGGTAGGCACCCTGCTACCACAATGTCCTTACCCAGATCAGATACTGAATTGATATATTTCAGGACCTTTTGCTGGGTGGTCTGCGTAACAGTGCATGTGTTAACTACTACCAGATCAGCCAAATCCGGATTGTCGATAAAAACATGACCTTCTGAGGCAAGCAATTGCATGATCCTGTGACTATCGGCTCTGTTAGCCGTACAGCCAAAGGTCTTTATGTGGATTTTCATCCCTGGAAAATGATTTAGGTTACGATCATATCAAGTTTACCCATCTCAATAGCATTGCGGATCTCCATTGCCAGCCGTCTACCTGTGCTCATGGGGATGCGCCAGGTGGTATTGCCGTAGGGGTGCCCCACTGACATGTGGACATTTGTTCCGCCGCCCACCCTGGGAGCCACGTCATAGATGTAGAAGTTAAGGTCCTTATCCACGCAGGTCTGGAGACAGAAGGGGCCTATTATGCCTGGATCGTAGTATTTCTGGGTGGCTGATACGTACTTCTCTGCCAGTTCAAAAGCTTCTTCGAGTAGCGATTCCCTTAGTGTGGCTGAGTTGTGGCCGCAGACCGTGTACTCGGGTGTTACCTGCCCGGGATCAAGCGTCATCTGCTGGGGTGCTGGAAGCCTGACATGTCCGTCGAGGCTTGTCTCGAACCGCCAGTCGATACCCAGTAGCTCGACCGGGCTTAGGTCTTCCTCGATGGGTGAGTAGAAGAAATCAAGATTAAAGACCGGGCCGATGATATAGCGTTCGATGCGGGCGTTGTCTAGGGCGGACTGGGTTATGACGTTCTGTGCCAGCAGTGATTCTGATTTTTCCATGTATTCCTCATAGGTTGCGGCACTAAAGAATCCCCGTTCAAGTTTTTTGACAGCATGGGGTAGTTTTACCATGACCAGTTCGTCTATTTCCTGTGGGTCTTCCAGCTTTTCAGGATAGGGCAGACCGGCTTTGTCCAGCAGCCAGTAGTAGTCCTGTTCCTCGCCACGCTCTTCGCTTCGCAGCAAGTTGCGGCTGCCCACAAGCGGTACCCTGAAATCATCTTCGATGGCATCTATACCGCAGTAGGATGTAAAGGAGCGGTTGGGTATGAAAAGTATGTTATTGTCGATGAGTGATTGCTGTTCTGCAGGCAGGAGAAGTTCATCAAAACTGTCATGTACGACCCAGTCGTCCACCACACCGCGTATGACGCAGCCGTCTTCGTCACACTTGGTCCTGAAGTAATTTGTATAGGTCTGTTCACGGCCGCGTCGGCATATGGCATAGGTCTGGAAACCTTCTTCCACTGCTCCGTCAAATACATCCAGGGCTGAATGGGATGCTACGGCACCTATTTTGTAATCGGTTGGGTCGTATTCCTGGAGTACTTCGATAATCTCGTTTCTGTCGATCATGTTAGGTTGCCCTCGTAAAGAATGAATGTTGAATAATGTGGTTATAAAAGGGTAGGAGATTATAAAAAGGTGATGTTTTCGTCATGTCCTGCGGCGAAAGCATAAGGATTAATAGGCAGTAAGGCTTAGTGGTTAGCACCGGAATAAGTTAAAAATTGACAGATATACGGCCGTGGTATAGACGGCCCGAGTCACGCCTCTGGAGGGCGTGTCCCACTCGCCTCCGGCTCGATGGGACCAGAACGTAAACAATATAATAACAATAAGCGGCCGTGGT
>PYCK01000135.1 GCA_009649835.1 Candidatus Methanocomedens sp.
AAAAAGGGCTGGATGCTGCACTGGAGACAATTTGCAATAACCTTATGGAACATAGCCGGTCTCAATGATCTCCTCGGCCCCCATTTGGTGAGTGTTTAACACACTCATCCTTGTAGCACCCGTCCTGTATTATGAGCCGGATGCAGTCATTCCCAGTGTGCGTACCTCTTATGTAGCCTTTCCCGGTGCGTACCTCATAAATCACGGCACCCCCATCTTACAGGTCCAGGTGCGGGTTCAGGTCGCATCCGGTACAGGGCAGGCACATGGTCTGGGACACATCAGCCCGCAGCCCGTGCTCATCCAGTATCCGGCGCAGAATCCGTGTAAGTTTTAAGAGCCTCTCACCGGTAGGCCGCTCTATCTCGATCTCACCCACACGCAGCGGATGCATGCTTGCTGCCCTGAGTATGGGTATTACATCAATGGAAGCCAGCTCCTCAAGTCCTGCCTCCACGGTTTCGTCAGATTCTCCCAGGCCGATAATAAAGTTGGAAAACACGAAGTTCCTGCCAAACAATCCAACTGCTTCTTTTAGTTTCACAATAATGAAATCGTGGTCCATACCCGGGCATACACGTTTGAATATTTCGCGGTCCATGGTCTCCACATTGTACTTTATTTCCACGACCCCCGCTTCCTTCAATTTCAGGTTGGAATCGGCTGTGGGGTAGACAGACACCCCGATGGGTAGATTGTATTTCCTGAGTGCTTTCACAGCCTCTACTGCCCTTTCCACTTCCTCTTCAGCAGACCCTGCCACGCCCGATGTGATGGAAATCGCCTTTAAGTTACCCTTGCTGAACGCCTCCTCCACCATGCGAACGATCTCGTCCAGGCTCTTGATCTTACCAGAGAGTTTTGGGACCGGACAGTACTTGCAATCAAAAATACACTGCTCACTGATAGTGATATATGCCTGTTGTGGGCAGTGTATCAGTTCCTCTTCAATATGCCCCCTAACCAATACTTTTGGTCCCCTGAATATCACGACATCGCCGTTATCGGCCACAGCTTTTAACTTTGACCCTTCATCTACTGCCAGCCTGACCCGGTGAGCGTTCCACCTGAAGAAAAATGCTGTTTTACCTGCTCCGGGTCCTGCCGTGGGTATGGTAACATCGCCAAGTAATGACCTGTCGATATTAACAGTACCAACGGCTATAAGCTCGGCTTTAATTTCTGCATCACTCATGGCTATTCCATTCCTTGTCAATTACTGCTATGATTTAATTCCATTATATAGGTATAGTTATTGACCTTTTATAGGTATAGTTGTTGACCACTTCGTCAAATGACGATGTGGCATTCGTTAGGTTTATATTATGTGCAGGTAAATTAGTACACTGCATGCAAGGGGATAATACCGATAGTGATATTAAGAACCGCCTTGCTGAAAAAATGGCTGGCGAGATAACACTCTCTAACAAGCCCGGAGATGTTATGAAAAAATGGAGGCTGAATTTTGATGTGGCCCAGTCAGACCTGTCCACATTTCTGGATGTCTCGCCTTCGGTCATCAGTGATTATGAAAGCGGCCGGAGGAAATCACCGGGTACTGTCATTGTAAGCAAGATCGTGAACGCACTGCTTGATATCGACGAACAGCGAGGCAGTAAGAAGATCCGTGCTTATGAGAACATGATATCTGAAAGTTATGATAAAAAAATCGTGTTCGACATCCATGAATACACTTCCCCCATGCCCGTGACCGAACTTGCAGACCTCATTGAAGCTGAAATAATACACACGCAGAAAACAGAATACGATAAGCAGCTATACGGTTATACAGTGGTAGACAGCCTCAAGGCAATCCTTGAATTGCCTTCCTATGAGTTCCAGAGACTTTACGGATGGAGCACAGAGAGGGCCATGATCTTCACAAGGGTATCCACGGGCAGGTCCCCGCTGGTTGCTATCAGGGTTACCAGCCTCAAGCCCGGTGCCATTGTACTTCACGGGCTTAAAGGAAAGGACGTTGACCCCATTGCCAGGAAGATCGCAGAGGTTGAGAACATACACTTAATGTCCACAATGATGCCTGTGGAATCGATGATCGAGATACTTCAATCACGTTAACGGCAACCACAACAGATTTACCATATAGGCCATTATTCTTTAAAAAAATAATATTATTACCATAATTCAGGTGAACCATATGAAAGTAGGCATTGTATCATACGGCGCATATATACCCCGATACCGCATAAAACTGGAAGATATCGCTGCGGTCTGGGGAGCAGATGCCGCATCTATCAAGAAAGGGCTGAAGGTTAATGAAAAATCAGTACCCGGCCTTGACGAGGACGCCATTACCATTGCTGTTGAAGCAGCACGCAGTGCTGTAAGAAGAGGCAATATTGACACTTCCAGGGTCGGTGCCATTTATACAGGGTCCGAGAGCCACCCATATGCCGTTAAACCCACAAGTACCATAGTGGCAGCGGCTATCGGGGCTGAACCGGTCCTTACAGCAGCAGATTATGAATTTGCCTGCAAGGCAGGTACAGCCGCCATCCAGACCTGCATGGGCCTGGTAGTTTCAGGCATGATAGATATTGGCGTGGCCATAGGTGCGGACGTGTCCCAGGGTGCACCCGGCGATGCACTGGAATATACGGCTGCTGCCGGAGGTGCAGCATACGTGATAGGCTCCTCTGAGCTTGCAGCAATTATCGAAGATACATACTCGTTTACTACCGATACCCCTGATTTCTGGAGGCGTGAGGGAATGCTTTATCCTGAACACGGGGGCAGGTTTACCGGAGATCCGGGTTACTTCAAGCACGTGACCTCGGCGGCAAAAGGCCTGATGGAAAAGATCGATTCAAAGCCTTCGGATTATGATTATGCAGTATTCCACCAGCCCAATGGTAAGTTCCCTGAAAGGGCTGCCGGGATGCTGGGATTCACCAATGAGCAAATAAAGCCGGGACTGGTGGTTCCCATGTTAGGTAACACATATTCCGGTTCATGCATGATCGGGCTGGCCGCCATTTTAGACCAGGCAAAGGAAGGGGACAGGATATTCATGACAGCATTTGGTTCAGGTGCAGGCAGTGATGCTTTTAGCATCACGGTCACTGATAAGATAGAGGATATACAAAGTGGTGCTCCAAAGGTGCAGGAATTGCTTGCCGATCCGATATACCTGAATTATGCTAGCTATGCCAAGCATAAGGGCAAGATAAGGGTGTGATGCCAGATGAGGGATGTTGCAATTATAGGTACTGGCTGTACTAAGTTCGGAGAGTTATGGGACAGTTCCCTGAGGGATATTTTCGTTGAGGCCGGAGTGTCCGCCATCGTAGATGCAGGTATCCAGGGCGAAGAGATCGACGGTCTGTATATGGGTAATATGAGCGGCGGCAGGTTTGTGGAGCAGGAACATGTGGGCAGCCTGATAGCCGATTATGCCGGGTTGGCAAGTGAACTGCATGTGCCCGCCACAAGAGTGGAAGCAGCATGTGCTTCCGGCGGCCTTGCACTGCGCCAGGGCATTCTGGCAGTGGCTTCCGGATATGCTGATATTATAGTGGCCGCAGGTGGCGAGAAGATGACAGATGTGGACCTGGACACTGCTACTGATGCACTGGCAGCAGCGGCCGACAGGGAATGGGAAGGCATCATGGGTGCCACGTTCCCGGGTCTGTATGCCATGATAGCCAGGCTTCATATGCATAAATACGGTACTACATCAGAGCAGATGGCCGCTGTTTCTGTGAAGAACCACCATAACGGTACCATGAACCCGATCGCCCAGTTCAGAAATGAGATCACCCTTGATACAGTGCTGCAGTCCAACATGGTAGCCGATCCCCTGCACATGTTCGATTGTTCTCCAATATCTGACGGTGCGGCTGCTGTGGTGCTGGCCCCGGCAGATGTTGCAAAGAAATATACTGACACTCCTGTATACGTAAAGGCCACGACCCAGGCCAGCAGTCCTATCTCCCTCCACGATCGTTCGGATATAACCACACTGGACGCTTCAGTGGTGGCGGGTCAGCGGGCATATAAAATGGCCGGACTTACTCCTGGCGATATTGATCTGGTGGAAGTGCACGACTGCTTTACTATTGCCGAGATATGTGCCATAGAAGACCTTGGATTTTTCAAAAAAGGTGATGGCGGCAGGGCATCAGAAGATGGCGAGACTGCCATTGGCAGTAGCATACCTGTGAATACATCAGGCGGTCTTAAGGCCTGCGGGCATCCGGTGGGAGCCACTGGTATCAAACAGGCAGTGGAGATCACAAAGCAGCTAAGGGGAACGGCAGGTAAAAGCCAGGTCGATGGTGCCGGAATCGGTATGACCCATAACGTAGGCGGTTCGGGCGGTACTGCTGTGGTACATATTTTTTCGAGGGATAGGTGATATGAAATGACAGTTGCAAGGTTCTGGAGAAAGATCCCGCACAGGTACAATCTCATAGGCACACACTGCACTACTTGTGGAGAATATTATTTCCCGCCCAGGCAGATGTGTCCCACCTGCCGCAGGGATGGGAAGATCGAGAGTTACCAGTTCGAAGGCAAAGGCGAGGTTATCACTTATACTGTGATCCATACGGCAGCTAAGGGCTATGCAAACCAGGTCCCGTATAACCTGGCAATCATTAAGCTGAACGAGGGTCCCAGCCTGACCGGCCAGGTAATATGCGAACCAGGAGAATTAGAGATCGGTACCAGGGTACGTCCGGTGTTCAGGAAACTGGG
>PYCK01000136.1 GCA_009649835.1 Candidatus Methanocomedens sp.
GTGGTCACATCCTCAAGCATAAGCAACTCCCTGCCTGCCACATTCCCAATAAACCGCCCGCCAGTGCCGTATTCTTTCAAGGATTTCCTGATAATCACCAGGGGCAGGCCTGATCTCAGTGAAACTGCAGTTGCAAGGGGAATGCCTCCCACTGCAACACCACCGATGGCCTCTGCACAGATATCTCGCTCCTTCATGATGCCAGCGATACGGTCTGCAATCAGTTCCAGTGTGGCAGGGTCGGTGATGGCCTTCTTGATGTCAACATAATACGTACTCTTCCTGCCGGATGCCAGTGTAAAGTCCCCGAACTTCACTGCACCGCAGTTCTTTAATGCCTGAATCAGTTCTTTATCCATTCTTTTCACTACCAGGGTTCTTTCTTGACCTTAATGAGGTATCCCAATATGTTCGCGGCCAGGTGCAGCAAGGGCGTGGCCACCAGTACTGTAACTATAATCCAGAAGCTGAAATAGGTGTTGAACCAGTGTGCCGCAAATATGTATGTCAGCACCCAGGCACCCAGTACAAAATCAAGCTGGTCCGCCACAGGGAACATGGCACCCCGTTCAAGGTCCAGGCGCCGCTTGATAAAACTTTCACCACTGTCCCCGAGCAGCGAACCAAAGGCCATAAGGAACACTATGGATAATGTGCAGAGTGAGTATGCACCCAGTGCGGCATAAAACATTGGCCAGTTGTCCAGTACTCCTGATGCCATTAGCCTTGGTGCAAGTCCGATTTGGATAAGCCCTATCACGATTCCGCAGGCGGTCCCGGCTACCAGTCCCCTTATTGTCTTACCGTTGCCCAGTATGCGCCTGCCGTCAGGGAAATACTTTCCAAGGTCTATGGGGGTACCTCCCCCGAACACTGCAGCCATGGGATTTGCGATATATGCAGGCAGCATAAGCCAGATGGATGCAGCCAGGATATCGATCAGGGTCATGCTACCTTAATACTCATTTTTGGTGTTAAAAGTATTGAATCAGATGTCAGACTGTGAATGGTATACACTCGATCCTGCCAGAGTCCAGGTTCCTGAACTCCACGCCTCCGGGTACGCCCAGTATCTCGACTCCGCCAAACTCGTCCACTCCGCACAGTATATCCTGTTCGGGATGGGTGCCTGGTGTGATCTCACAGCTGATGCGGGTGCGGCTGCCAATGGATACAACGATCTTGAGCCGCTTTGAGGCGGGGTGGTTCTTGGGCAGTACAATGAGCGGTGTGCCTACTTCCCTTAACATATAAAGTACGCATTTTATACCATTGATGGTGGTCTCTTTTGTATCAAAACCGGATGAGACCAGCAGGTCGTCAGGTTCAAGCCCCAGTACGATCTCCTCATCTTCAGTATCAAGGAAAAATAGGTTTCTTGTTCCGGCTTTTACAATACCGATAACTCCACTGTTACCGTGGAGCATCAGTATTTCATTGTAATTCAGGGGTATCATAAATTAATGATGTTCGCTTAATGTTGGATTGTACGATCATGCAAGTTCCACATTACTGGACCGACATGCAGGGCAAATGACAGTTTTACCAATACCCTTGAATTTATTTTCGCAATCTTTGCATATGTATTCCTTTGCATTTAATTCATCTGCCACATCTACTCCAAATGCATCTCCTACGCTGCACATTGTTTGATCTCACCTCCGGACCGGATTATGTCATGATTATGTATGNTCAATTGGGCAGATGTTATACATAACTTTCGGCNATTCTACAATCTCTGCCAATTCAAACTTTACCACTTTGCCCNTTTACACCTTAAACTGCACTGCCTGCCCGGCATCCTCCAAGGCGTTTTATTCCCCCCACATGCTGGCGATTTTATCTTTGATCAGTACTCTGCTTTCGGACATCGCACGTTTATTTGCACCAAGTACCATTCATAAAAAAAAGCAGACGGGTTATTTCCCGTCTACCTTTGCATACTGTGGCGGCATGTGGACGATATGACATCTGTGGCAGCTATCACCGATACCGTATCTAAGATCGTTAGCTACAATCAGGTTCCCATCAGAGATATTCGCTCCCATATCCTCGATCATCGTCTGGATATCCTCGCTGACATAGTATCTGGGCACAGAGTCATGACACTCCAAACATGCAACACTCATATTATCGAACATCGAATCAAACAGTTCAAAGCTCTGCTGTGCACCGTCTTGGTCACCTTCCTTGATATTCACCCCTATTCCGTCAAATCCCACCAGCAGATAATTCATCTTTGCCTGTTTCCATGGTAAGGGTCCAGCCGGCGTCTCAATCATCACTTCTCTGAAATCGCCCCAGTAATATTTGTAATAAACGGGGGCCATGGTGTCCAGATGACAATCGGAACAGGTTTCGCCTACCTTCCCCATTGCTTCACATATAGCATCCGGGTCAGCTCCCTCCAGAGCACACCCGAGTTCGTCAACTGCTTTTTGATTGTAGTATTTTTTCCACTTTGGTACCATTCCTGAACTATATTCATAATTTTGAGAAAATTCCTCGAAAGATATGCAGGCATTCAGGTAATCTCCCTGTCTCATGTTCACTGGAATTCCCATCATCGATTCTCCGAGTTTGTACATTTCACTGAGATACTCAAATGGCATTCCGGGATGTTCAGGCTCAGTATAGTACTGGTCAAGCGACTGCGGAAGACCTTTGTATTTCATGTTGTTGTTATTAGCTGAAGTTCCGGGTTTATCTTCATCAGCCAAAACCAGCCATAAGGTCGATCCACCGATTATTATAGCAATGGCTATTACTATTATTAACTTGCTGTTCATTACCTTTCCTCCTATTATATGCCGATCCAGATCAGACTGATCTATCAGCATTTCTCCACAAATATAA
>PYCK01000014.1 GCA_009649835.1 Candidatus Methanocomedens sp.
TGTTGCCGTCTGGTTATATCACAATCTTTGACCAAAGTATACTGGTAGCGACAATAATATCACATATATCCAACCTCTGGATGCAAATTAATAATAGACCGATAGAGCCGAACATGGCAGTCAGCTCAAGGTTGGCGGCGCAGCCGTAAGTTCATTTCCGGGTTAGGGAAGATGACATTGCCCGGCTTGCTATGTTGAACTTTTCAAACTACCCACCTTGTTATATTTATTCAATACCTTACTGACGTTGACTTTTGTATTCTTCTATAACGTTTCCCAACTATTTTTCCTTTTCATTCATCTTCCTAGCTATACGCTGGGAGGAATTGTCATGGGTGTTACAGCGTTCCTTATAACTCTTGTTATCTTTGCACTCCTGTATTGAGACTAGATATCCTTTTGAAGAAAAACACACATCTTTGTATAATATGTGGATTGATGGATTGTATTCTGCTTTTGAATATCTTATAAGGATCATTCCACCCACAGTACTGGGTATCATTATAATGGAATTTTTTGTAGAAAAGGGGTGGGTATATAAGTTAGGATTTGTTACCGCACCTTTTATGCATTTTTCCCATCTCAGAGAAGAGATCGGGATAAGTTTTCTTGCATCCTTCGGGTCACCCACCGCAGGGAATTCCATGGTAGCCGAGCTGTATAATAAAAAAATTATCGATAAGAAGGAGACCATCATTGGATCGCTGATCAATTCTTTCCCATCATCAGTTGTGATAATAAGAAATCTGCTTCCTGTTTTGATTATCCTGCTTGGCACGACAGGTCTGATCTATCTGGGTGTGGTGGTATTTGTGGGACTGTTGAAAACAATTATTACTTTGATAGCTGGCCGGCTCCTGCTCCCATCAAAAGGTCCTTGTAACGTTGGATCTGAAAAAAGGAAGCATGTTGGATTCAAAGAAGCTATTAACAACGCTCTCAATGCGTCTGCAAGACCCTTAAAACGGATAATCCTGACGATGACGATCGTCTCGATCATTGTATATCAGCTCATTGATATCGGGTTTTTTGATGTCATATCTGCCTCTTTAAACGCCTCTTTTATCACCGACTACATCCCAGCCGACGGATTACCCATCATTGCAGGATGGTTTGCCTACAATATTGCCGCCTATACCATCGCCGGTAACCTGCTGACCACAGGGATGCTCACATCAAAGGAGATTGTCATTACATTACTGGTGGGAAGAATGCTGTCCAGTGTGATCAGGATGAGGTCATCACTCCCATTTTATATGGGTATTTTCAAAACAGATCTGGCGGTCCAAATTATGATCATATCACTCCTGATGCAAAATGGAATTATGCTGGTGATTACTGTGTTGGTGGCACTGTATTGGTAAATTCAATGATAATTATTGTTGTGCATCCATACGAACTTATTTTCCCCACATCTCATTTGGCTTTCAAGCGTATTTATTCTTCTTATTGAAGAATGGGTGAGACGTAAATTAAAAGTCAAGTCTTCAGTGGGGTGTATAAGATGAATGAATCAGTAAGCTTTTTTAGCGAAGTACTGAATTTATTTATTCCACGCTCCCTTGAAAAGAAGAGCTTGTGAACTTCCCAGACTACCTCTTAATGTTCTCAACTGGTTACCTTGCCATTCATTTTCCCCTGTGGGTTGCAATGTCTTTACGAACTTTGCGCCCCCTTCCCCCACCAGGACCCATCTGCATCTGTTAACGCTTTCTCTTATTTTGTCTATTTATCCCGCGATTGCCGCCGCCCCGGCCACCACCACCACGACCGCCACTGCGCCCCTTACCACCTCGACGGGGTCCGGTATTGGTGCCGCTATTTGTGTACCGGTTGATGGCGTCTCTAACAATTCCTATAGCAGTTGCAACCCCGGACGCAATAACGGCTGGCACGGACACATTCTCCTGCACTATTTCATTCGGTACCTCGATAATTGCTCCTTTCTTGCATACGTTGACACAGACTCCACAGCCAGTGCAGCTGTCGTTGTCGATGTGTGCCGTATCTGACAGAGTTATCGCTTTTACCGGACATACATTGACGCACAATCCACATCCTGTGCAAAGCGATTCATCGATCTGGTAGTTCATTTCTTCAGTTCTTCCATTTTTGCCTTGATATCTTTTATCTGACTTTCCAGAGCTTGTATCTCCTCATCTATCGTCTGCGCAGGCAGGGGTGGTACTGGAGGAACAGGTGCTACCGGAGCTCCTAAGCCCATGCCCATACCTCTTCCCATACCTCCACCCATGCCACGACCGCCGCCACGGCCACCGCCGCGCCCCATACCCCTTCCCATGCCTGCACCAGGCATACCGGAAGCAGGCATACCGGTGGCAGGCATACCAGCGGCAGGCGCACCAGGGGCTGCCGGAGCTGCCTGCAGTCTACCGCTCTTGTACTGCTCGATCGCATCGCTGATCGTGC
>PYCK01000137.1 GCA_009649835.1 Candidatus Methanocomedens sp.
TATCAGGAAATCGGGTTCTTTTTTGGGTGGCATTTGGATTTTAGCTATAATTCATTCCCCATTTTTTCAACGTATAGGAAAGTATATACTTTCCTGCAGGCTTAGAAAATGCGAATGAAGTGAGCATTTTCTTGATATTCCTGTTTTTCCATTCATGGAAAAATCCTGCCTGATGTGTCCTTGCTAAACTAATCACATATAAAATGTAACGGTCTCGAAATCTATAAAAGCTTATATACTTTCCAGATTGACAACTGACCAAAGGAAAGTGTAATTGTCATGAATCAGCAATATGCAGTCCTGTTAACTGATATTTTCAATGATATTTCAGCAGAGATACCTGATGACATTATCGATCGTTTAATTGCCGGGGAAGCAACAAAGAAAGACGCCCAGGTACTGCTGCGGTGTGACCCAATTCTTATATTCAAACTGGCTGACAGGTTAAGGTCCATTCAGGTAGGCAATACTGCAACATATATCGTTAACAGGAATATTAATTTTTCAGACCAGTGCATTGGTACCTGTAGTTTCTGTGCATTTAAAGGACATAAGGGGTTCAGGCTGACTACTAAGGAAATCATTGACAGGGCAGAGAAAGCTGTTCGATCGGGTGCTACAGAGGTATGTATCCAGGGCGGCCTGATGGAAGATATGTTTCTTGAAGATTATTGTACCATCCTTGATGGCATAAAATCCAGGTTTCCACAGTTACACATTCATGCTTTTTCGCCCATGGAAGTATTTCATATGGCTAAGAACAGTAAAACAGGTATTATTGAAACCCTCCAGGAATTAAAACGGGTAGGGTTGGATACAATGCCCGGTACTGCTGCCGAAATTCTTTCAGAACGGGTCCGCCGCAGGATATGCCCTGATAAGCTTACAGCACAACAGTGGACAGAAGTGATAATGGCGGCGCATCGTGAAGGCATACCCACTACAGCAACAATGATGTATGGGCATATCGAAACCGAAGTGGAGCGTATCGACCATATACTCCGGATAAGGGATATCCAGGCAAAGACCGGAGGTTTTACAGAGTTTGTACCCCTGCCTTTCATGCCCTATAATAATCCCCTGGGCAAGGAGCTGATGGCAGGGGGGGTATATGCCACAACAGGTGTCGAAGACCTTATAGTACATGCCATAGCAAGGATATTACTGTTCCCGCATGTGAAAAATATCCAGTGCAGCTGGGTCAAGCTGGGTAAGAAGCTGTCACAATTCTCCTTGCTGTGTGGTGTAAACGATCTGGGCGGCACGTTGATGGAAGAGAAGATATCAAAGAGCGCGGGGGCAGCTAATGGGGAATACATGTCGCCGGAAGAATTTGAATGGATCATCAGGGGTGCGGGGCGTGACCCTGTCCGGAGAGATACGCTATACCAGCATTTAGACAATAAAAATCTTATATAGTAGCGTATCAAATAACTAATAATGATAATGATAATTTCCTGCTTGTTGCCTATGAACTATAAGAATCTGCTTGAGGACCGCAGTGGAGTATCTCCTGTTATCGGAATGATCCTGATATTAAGCATTGTTGTGGTTTCTATCGGGATAATCTATACTACGGGAATTCCTTTTATTGATTCTATGAAACATACTACCCAGGTATCTAACGCACAGAATTCTTTTTCTGTCCTGCAGAATGATGTCCTGGAAATCATCAACGGTCCGGTCACCGGAGTCGGTATGGCCCGGATAACCAAGGTGGATATGGGCGGTGGATCAATATCTGTTGAACCTCAAAACACAAAAATCCAAATAGATCACTCTGGCAGCAGTAATCCTGTTACTGCAATACCGGGTACAATAAGTTATAAGTATAAATCGCGGGGCGTGGTCTTTGAAAACGGTGCGATATTCTCCAGGTATTCAACCGGTTCATTCATGGAAATAGACCCGATGATCTATGCAAGTGACCTTGGCTCAGGCAATATCGGCCTGATGATCCATGTCATCAATGTCACAGGGGCAAATAGTTCAATTGGTGGTGAAGGGACTGGAAAGATCAGGACTTCATTTAATGAGAGGGGTAATCTTTATTCAGGGGAAGTGAATAGTGTTAATATCACTATCTCCAGCCAGAATAATGACTCGTGGGGTCGCTATTTCAATGATACTTTATCAAATACCGGCCTTGCTTCAAGTGATTTTTCAGTTTATCAATCCGGTGGCAATGTGGAGATAGAAATTGATGTTTCAGGCAGCGGTAATTATATTCAGCTTTCAATTTACGAGACTAAGATATTGGCTAAAGTGGAGTGAATGAAAAATGAGGGTCTTGCTTAACGATGAAGATGGGCAGGCAATACCTGTGGAATATATTTTAATATTTACAATTTCCATGATATTCCTGGGATTAATGACCCTGACATTCAATTCGGTAGTAGATAGTTCTTCAAGGCAGGCGATCTATATTGAATTGACAGATACTGGCAACCTTATATCCTCTGCTATTACAAACTCTTATCTTACTACTCCGGTTGACGGAGCAAATAGTATTTCCCTGGATGTACCTGCTGAAATCGCAGGCACGGGTTATTTTGTTGAAATATCAGATGATGACCCTTTTGAGGTAGGCAATAAAGTATTAAAATTAACATCTATGCAAAAAAGCGTCACTGCTTATGTTCCATTGAACTCTGTTGATGCCCTTATCGAAATTAATGGATCGGCTTCCAGTGCTTCCGGAAAAATATTGATAGTAAGTAACACTTCTGAGATTACGATTTCCCAGGGATAAGACTATGAGAACATTCTATTTACTGAGGGATGAAAAAGCAAATATAAGTATGGACTTTTTGACGGCTGTGGCTGTTATTATCATTGCATTTGTGTTTGCAGTAAGTGTCCTTTCCAGTATTATTACACCTTATTCGGGATATTCGAAAGAACTGTATCCTACAGCCGACCGGGCAGTTACGTTATTGGTCGAGGATGAGGGGTACTGGGAAAGTGATGATGGTGAGGGGACTGATTGGGAATTCAAATGGAATTATAGTGGGAATTATAATTATTCAAATGTCACGAAAATCGGTTTTCTGGACAGTAAAGAAAAAAATACGCTGGATCCAGGGAAAATCGACACTATTATGGAGGATCAAGGTTCGTGGTGGGAATATCCTGTATCGTCGTCATCAGGTCCTGAACTTGATAATGCATCAAGGGCTATGGGTCTTGGAAGATATAATTTCTATATACAAATCAGACCACTTAATGAGAGTAAATATAATGTGAGTGCTGCTAACCAAAGAGCAACTGAAATGGTGGGAGATAAAGGAGATGTCGTATCTGTTGTTCGATATTCAAGGATGAATCAACTTGACCTTGATG
>PYCK01000138.1 GCA_009649835.1 Candidatus Methanocomedens sp.
TGGGAGTGGAGAACACTATTGGGCTATTACAAAATTTTAAAACGAATTATGCCAGATAGAATATATTCTGTGTGGTGTAGTTTGAATAATTTATTGCTTGAAATTCCTAAAAAAACACCAAGGCACTGCTAAACGTCTAAAATCCCGTAGATACCAGCATCAATACCGCAGATACCAGTGGTATGGTAAGGTTATCGTCCAGCACGCGCCCGCGTATCTGCCAGGGTACGCCGTCGGCCAGTGTCGCACCCAGGGCGCCCAGCGCCACTGAATAAACTGGTAGCGGTGCCAGTCCGGGCGCATGGGCTGCGAGATAACCGGTAAAAAAACTTACCAGCAGCATTACCAGCAAAATTGGTACAGGTTTTATTGGCAGGCGCATCTGCCTCACATCGGCTTTTTTACCCCACATGGCACCAGCAATACCCGAGGAAAAATCACCCAGGACTGCCATGGTCAGCGCAGTTATGGCAATGGTCTTCGGGAACAGTGCAATAACAATACAGGCCGCAGTGATTGAATAGACATACCCTGCCACCCTGTGCTCCTCGGATGGGCGCAGGAGGACTGCCGGATACCTGAAAGATCCGCTCAGTCTCATCCATTCTAACTGCAATGTTACGAACACTAGCGGGACAAGCCAGAACAGGACAGTAAAACGGTCTGTGAAATAGTATATCACCAGGATGAGCATCCCTGCTAAGTGAATGGATTTACGGAGCAGCTCTTTTGAGAGAATGACAGACATAATTATGTAATATTATCAATTATTATGCAATCGGGGTACCGGCATCCTCGAATCTGGTATAGCCTTGTATCAGGTCATGTATGGTGTCTGCGATGGTATCAGCAGGGGCGCGGACCTGTTTCATGGAATCGCGGTCCCGGATGGTGATCGTGCCGTCCTCCAGCGTATCGTAATCCACTGTGATCGAATACGGCGTGCCGATCTCGTCATTCCTGCGGTAACGCCTGCCGATGGTGCCCGAATCATCATAGGCCGCCATCACGCCTTTGTGCTTGAGCGCGGATTCAATCTCCCGTGCAGGCCCTATCAGTTCCTCACGGGTCAACAGCGGCAGCACGGCAGCCTGTACCGGCGCTACTTCGCTCTTCAGTCCCAGTACGATCCTGCCTTCATCCTCGCCCTTCACCTTGTCTTTACCCTGTACTTCGTCCTCGCCCTGCACTTCCTCTTCCCTGAAAGCATGTTCCAGCACCGCATAGATAATACGGTCTATACCGAATGAGGGTTCAATAACATGGGGCACGATGTTCTCACCGTGTATGGTCTCGGTCACCTGCTGTACCTCGTACATATCAGGAGGTATGTCCACCTGTTCCCCGTCAACCTGGATACTGATAGGGTCAACTTTAAAGGGAATAATGTTGGCATCGATTTCCAGTTTTTTCAATGCATCCATTACGGCCTTTGCCTTGCCCTTGAATGCAGGTCCTATCTTACCCATATCAGGTTTGACCACCACTTTTTCCACAACCCTGGGTTCATCATATTCCACGTACACTGACAGGTCGGTCTTGCTTACCCTGCTGTGGGCGTTAAGGTCATAATCGGTACGGTCGGCTATACCCACGATCTCCACCCAGCCGAACCTGTCCGACAGTATCTCGGCATCCCAGCAGTCTATTGCATAATGGGCCATCTCATCCTTCATATGCTGCCTGAAGCGCAGCCGTTCAGGGGATACGCCCACCCGCACCAGGAACTGGTGGGTCATTGCAAGTGCATATGCCAGGAACTGGTGGGCGATGATGCCCTGCTCCACGGCCTCGCCCAGGCTCATCTCGATCTGGTCCTTGCCTGATGACTGGGCCGGGTCTGAATACAGGCTTAAAGTATAATCTTTAATTTTCTCAAATCCGGGATGGCTCTTGTCCCTGGGGTCTACGAAGATCTCGGCCTCTGCCTGGGTGAACTCCCGCAGCCTGATGACACCCTGGCGCGGTGATATCTCATTGCGGTATGCTTTTCCTATCTGGGTGACGCCAAAGGGCAGTTTTTCCCTGTAAAAGCGCAGCAGCCTGGGGAAATCCACGAACATGCCCTGTGCGGTTTCGGGACGCAGGTAACCGACACGCTTGGAGCCGGGACCGATGGATGTACTGAACATGAGGTTGAACTCGTATACGCCGCCCAGTTCGCCACCGCAGTCAGGACATTTGATATTGTTCTCCTTGATAATAACTAAAAGTTCATCCGGGGTTAGCGTGTCAGGATTGCTGGCAACATCTTCGACCAGGTGGTCTGCCCTGAAGGATTCGTGGCACTTCACACATTCGGTCAATGGGTCTGAGAACCCGCCAACGTGTCCCGAAGCCACGAACACGTCCTCTATACCGATGGTAGGCACCTCAATCTCATAGTAACCTTCGTTAATGACGTAAATATCGCGCCAGATGTTCTCTATCCTGCGCTTAAGCATGGCGCCCAGGGGTCCGTAGTCATAGAACCCGGCTGTTCCGCCGTAAATTTCGAACGAGTTCCAGAGGAAGCCGCGCCTCTTGGCCAGTTCGATAACACTGTCATATATATCCATAGTTTATCACTTGCTTGCTATCACATGCTTATTTTAGGTTTGCTTTGTAATGTCGGGAGGTTAAATATTATTTACCCTGACTGCTCCCAATCATCTGTCAGGAGTTCATCAATATGTATGTTTTTCCCGGTCCTGACCATATACAGCCTGGTCCACCAGATCACTATTAACGGCTGGATGGTCACCAGTATCAATACCTGGCTGCCCAGTGACCAGATCATGTTCAACCCATCACTGCCAATAAGGGCAATTACCTCGCCCGCAAAAAAGAAAATAACTGCCACCGCAGTGGAAACTGCGAAGATGACCAGCCACATTGCAAATACACTAAGCTTGTTCTCCATGAAGAACTCATATCCCCTTATGATCCCATCCATGGCCCCGGTTCTTTCTATCACTATGGAATAGAGCACGATTGCAAGCACCACATTCAGGATCAGCAGGTATATGACCCATATGACTATGCCCATGAGCAGTAGCAGTATGCCGGATGTGAACTGGGTGGATTCCACAACCTCCATGTAGTTCCTGGTCAAAATGGCACCTGGCACCACGAAAATGATCCCTGCGATCATCATCAGCATTATCAGGAAATTAGCTAAAAAGATATTGATAAAATTGCTGCTGCCTGCATTGAACATATCTGTGACAGAGGTATCACCATTTGCTGTTGCGTTCTGGCTCATACCAACCGCACCTGCAAAGAAATATGCATCGAACAGTACCAGTATAAGGAAGACCAAAAAGGCTATGATTATTACGCCTGTGAGATTCTCCATAATGGAAACCGACATCAGGTCAAATAATTCATCCTCTGTCATGGAAGCCATACCTGAGAGGTTCTGGCCGAAAAATAACAACATTGCTGCTATGGCAGCAAAGAACATGACAGTGAACTGTACCACATAGTTGATGAGCAATGGGATACAGATGTTAAGGTTGCGGGTCCAGGAATGGAATCCCTTGGTTATGATATTCTCCAGGTTCTCGCTCATGCATACTAATATATGATTTCACTATAAAAAATATGCGAATTCCATGGGCCTTGGGATAAAATGTATATGAATTCTATGCCATGGGGTAAAATGTATACGAATTCCGTACGATGGGACAAAATAGATACTAATTCAGAAGTGTACCAAAGTTAATTCTCTCTTTTATCTGCTATGAAATCCTCTGTGTACTGGTATGCCACATCATCAGTATATTGTTCAGGCGGATGCTTCATGAAAAAGGATGAAGGAGATAAAAGTGCACCACCAATGCCCCTTTCGAGCGCCAGCTTGCAGCACCTGATGGCATCAATGGATACTCCTGCCGAATTGGGGGAGTCCTCAACAGACAACCGCAGTTCCAGGTCCATGGGAACATCGCCGAAAAGCCTGCCCTCCATCCTGATAAAACAAACCTTGTTATCCTTCTGCCAGGGAACATAATCACTTGGCCCGATATGGATGTTGTCAGGATCAAGTCTTTCACCAAGTACTGATTGGACTGCTTCTGTTTTTGATGTCTTTTTAGAAGCAAGCCTGTTCCTGTTGAGCATATTAAGAAAGTCAGTATTGCCGCCTGTATTCAACTGGTAGGTTCTATCAAGTTTGACTCCCCTCTTTTCGAACAGGTCCACCAGTGTCCTGTGTGTGATAGTGGCACCGATCTGGGCCTTTATGTCATCCCCGATTATTGGGATACCCTTTTCTTCAAACTTTGCCGCCCACACAGGGTCACTGGCAATAAAGACAGGAATATTATTAATAAAACCCACACCTGCTTCCAGGGCACATTCAGCATAGAATTTTGAAGCATCTTCTGAGCCAACCGGGCAGTAGTTCAGGAGCATCTCAGCACCGGATTCCTGTAATATCCTTACTACGTCTTCCTTTGATGGTTCCTTCTCATCGGACAGTATAAATGTACGATCTTCGTCATAATCCGCCATATGGGAAGAATAGCCGTCAAGTGCCTTTCCCATACTTACCCTGACACCTGTTTTTGGGATTTCACTGCAAAATGTTGTTGTACAGTTCGGCAATGTAAAAATGGCTTTGGAAACATCCACACCCACTTTACGTTTGTCAATATCGAAAGCAGCAACTACTTCGATATTATGAGGTTTATAACCGCCGATATCCCAGTGCATCAATCCATTTGAATCATTGCTGTCCCTGTTTTTATAGTACTCAAGGCCCTGTATCAATGAACTTGCACAATTACCGATCCCTACAATCCCGATTTTAATATTTCCCATCCGTAGTTTCCACCATTTTTTCCTTTCTTCAAAGGGAAGATATATCCAGCCTAATAGAATTATAAACTTTTCTTAATAATTCATATATACATAAAGTTTACCTGATATGGTTATTTAAGCACAAAGAGATAAAACAATTGCCCCTGTACTATATTAATTGATTGTATTCCATTATCTGCCATTAAGAT
>PYCK01000139.1 GCA_009649835.1 Candidatus Methanocomedens sp.
GCATCATCCCGATGCCCTCATCATGTTTCGGATGGGCGATTTCTACGAATCATTCGGCGAAGATGCAGCCACCATGGCCAGGGAACTGGACATCACCCTCACAACCAGGGGCAAGGACAAGGACGGCGAAAAGATGCCCCTGGCAGGCATACCATACCATGCCATAGACTCATACCTGCCCAGGCTGATAAAGAAAGGCTACAAGGTTGCCATCTGCGAGCAGCTTGAAGACCCGAAACAAGCCAAAGGTGTGGTCAAGCGGGGCGTGGTCAGGGTGGTCACACCGGGTACGGCCATGGACTCATCCATGTTCTCTGATTCGGGCAGCAACTACCTGATGGCTGTGGCCCGCCATGATACCCATTTAGGCATATCATTTTTAGACATCTCCACAGGCGAGTTCATGACCACACAGGTGGAAGATAAAGCACCCTATGACGCCGTTGTGAGTGAAGCGGTCAGGATGCGGCCTGCCGAGTGCATCATGCCGCCTGAACTGTACAGCAAGAGCGAACTTACAGCCAGGCTGAAAGATAACCTGAAGCTCATCATCCATCAATATGAGGAAGACGCCTTCGAACCAGGTACTGCCAGGCGCCGCCTGCTGGACCATTTTCACGCTGCCACCCTGGAAGGTATGGGACTTAAAGGTCTGAGCGCTGCCACTACGGCCGCAGGTGCCGCACTGGCCTATGCCAGGGATACCCAGATGAGGGAACTGGACCATATCCAGACCCCAAGGACGTACTTTGAAAACCAGTTCATGGTACTGGACGCTGTTACGCTGCGCAACCTGGAACTGGTAAAAAACGTGCGTGACGGAGGTACAAACTCCACGCTGCTAAAAGTACTGGACCACACCAGTACACCCATGGGTTCCAGGCGGCTGCAAAAATGGCTGGTCCAACCCCTGGTATCTGTGAGTGACATTAACCGGCGGCTGGATGGTGTGGGAGAAATGTCCGGAAACACCCTGCTGCGCTATGACCTGCGTACACTCCTGAAAGGCATACGCGACATTGAGAGGCTTACCGGACGCATCGTCTACGGCAATGCCAATGCCAGGGACCTGGTGGCACTTCGCACTTCACTGGGCGCCCTGCCCCTGATAAAATCGGCACTTAATGGAGCAGGTATCAGCTCAGATATCCTTTTTTCCATAAACAACTCACTCAACGATTTCGCTGACCTCACCGACCTGCTGGAGTGCTCGATCGTGGACGAGCCGCCGGTCAGTGTGCGTGAGGGCGGTATGATAAAGGCAGGATACAAGCCAGAACTGGACGAGCTGAACGACATGACCGCACACGGCAAGGAATGGGTGGCCAAACTGCAGCAGCAGGAACGGGAGCGTACCGGCATCAGGTCGCTGAAGGTGGGATACAACAAAGTGTTCGGCTACTTCATTGAAGTAACAAAGGCCAATCAGTCCCAGGTGCCTGATGAATATATCAGGAAGCAGACCATGACCAATGCCGAGCGGTTCTACACACCTGAACTGAAAGAAAAAGAGGCAATGATACTTTCAGCCAACGACAAACGTGTGGCACTTGAATACGAACTGTTTACCCGGATCACCGATCAGATAGCACAGCAGGCCGCCGGACTCCAGGAGACAGCCGGGCTTATAGCCGAACTGGATGTCATCATCACCCTGGCCGAAGCGGCAGTGAACAACAACTATGTCAGGCCAGAGATAAATCAGGGCTGCGAGATCCTGGTACGGGACGGACGCCACCCGGTAGTAGAGAATTCCGTACAGGGCGGGTTTGTTCCCAACGATACCCATATGGATTGCGACAGTGACCAGTTCCTGCTCATCACAGGCCCGAACATGGCAGGTAAATCCACCTACATGCGGCAGACCGCTCTCATCGTTATCATGGCACAGGTGGGATGCTTTGTGCCTGCATCATATGCGTCTGTCGGTATCGTTGACAGGGTGTTCACCAGGGTAGGGGCATTCGATGACCTGGCAAGCGGGCAGAGTACCTTTATGATAGAGATGGTTGAACTGGCAAACATCCTGAATAATGCAACCCCTAAGAGCCTGATACTGCTGGATGAGATCGGCAGGGGCACCAGCACCTTTGACGGGTACAGCATCGCTTGCTCTGTAGTTGAATATATCCACAACAGGGGCCGTGTAGGGGTACGCTCCTTGTTCGCCACACATTACCACCAGCTGACCAGCCTGGAAAAAAGTTTAAAGCGGGTCAGGAATTACCACATTGCTGTAAAGGAAGAGGGACATGACCTGGTCTTTTTACGAAAGATCGTACCCGGGGCCACTGACAAGAGTTACGGCATCCATGTAGCACGTCTGGCCGGAGTGCCCCTGAAGGTGACACAGAGAGCCAAGGAAGTACTAAGTGAAGTAGAGAGCGAAAGCCTGGGACATAAAGGAAAGAGCAGTGCAACATACACCCAGTTGATGCTGTTCGACCCGGGCAGCAGCGAAGCCCTGCAGCCTAACCCGGTTGTCGAGACCCTGAAAGAATTAAATATTGATGGCATGACGCCACTGGAAGCACTTAACAAATTACATGAACTGAAAAAACAGGCAGGTGGAGATGATGTCAGTAAATAAGATACATGTCCTTGATGAGGCTACCATCAATAAGATAGCGGCGGGTGAGGTGATCGAGCGCCCGGGTTCTGTTGTCAAGGAACTTGTCGAGAACTCGATCGATGCCGGTGCCACAGATATCAGGATAGAGGTTATGGGCGGCGGCATCCAGTCCATCAAGATCACTGATAACGGTCATGGAATGAGCCGGGAGGATGTATCTATCGCTTTTTTAAAACACGCCACCAGCAAGATAAGGGACGCACATGATATTGAGAAGGTGCTGACCCTGGGGTTCAGGGGCGAGGCCCTGTCATCCATTACTGCCGTGTCAAAGGTAGAGATTACCACTAAACGTCCCGGTGAAGTTGCCGGCACCCGTGTGGTGGTGCACGGCGGCGAGGTGGTGAGTATGGGTGATGCAGGGGCAGCCGATGGTACGTCCATTGTGGTGGAAGACCTGTTCTTTAACACGCCTGCGCGCAGGAAGTTTTTAAAAAAGGGACGAAGCGAACTGGCACATATAGTGGACGTGGTCACCAGGAATGCACTGGGCCACAATGATGTATCATTTTATCTCTCACACAACGGCAGGGAACTGTTTCGCTCCCCGGCATCGGGTGACCTGTTCGATACTATTGTGCACATATACGGGCCCGAGATTGCCAGGGAACTTATACCAGTAAAATTCACAAATGACCTTGTGCAGATATCGGGATATATCTCAAAACCAGGCTTCACAAGGAGCGATAAGGACCACCAGGCATTCTTTATAAATGGAAGACCGGTCAGGTCAAAGACAATAAGCGACGCCATTAGCCTGGGATATTACACCATGCTGCCAAGGGGCAGGTATCCGGTGGCTGTGCTCAATATCGCACTGGATACATCGGAAGTGGATGTAAATGTACATCCCACAAAGCAGCATGTAAGGTTCGGTCATGAACTTGCCCTGATGAATGCTGTGTCAGAAGCTGTGGGTTCGATATTATCCGAGACTGAACTGGTGCCTGAAGCAAAGGAGGCAGTAACCCGCACGAAACTATATCCCGCCCCTTCAACTGAAGTACAGAATATCAGTGAGGTGCAGACCGAGTTCAAGGTGCCGGTTGCAGATACCCAGCGCAGGCTTACCCGCACTGACAGGTACCTGGCGCAGACTCATGAGGTAACAAAAACGGGGCCGCACCTTGAGTTGCAGATACTGGGCCAGGTGGATAATGTTTATATTGTCGCCAGGACCGGGGATGGACTGGTATTGATCGACCAGCATGCGGCTCATGAGCGCATCCTGTACGAACAGGTGCTGGAATCGGGCGATAAGGGAGTACAGGAATTTATAACACCTGTTAATCTTGATCTGAATTCAAAGGAAAAGGTGCTGATAAAGGACTATTTACCGCATCTTGAAGAGGCAGGTTTTATCGTTTCAGAGTTCGGTCCCGATTCCTTTGCAGTGACTGCAGTGCCCCATATACTGGGCAGGCTGGAAGATACTACTGCGGTACATGATATCATAAGCGATATATTATCTGGCGGCAGGGTCAGGGACGGGACCGGCATATCCGGGCAGGTGTACAAGAGCACTGCATGCAGGGGTGCTATCAAGGCCGGGGCCGCACTGACTACAGAGCAGATGGAAAACCTGGTGGCCCAATTGTACAGGACTAAAAATCCGCATACGTGCCCACACGGCAGGCCAACCGTAGTTACTTTTAGCAGGTCAGACCTGGACAAGCTCTTTAAGAGGGTTTAGTACTTCTTCATTATTCGTCCGGATCACCGGAATCACCAGACAGTTCACTGGTTTCCTGGAAATGCAGCCCCCCTGCGCCTCTTCCTGCCCCCGCCCCTACATCTGCACCTGTTCCCGGACCCTCAGCCTCCTGTTTTGGTACAGCATTGGGGTGCATATCTTTTTTATACAGGATCGTGCGGTACGGGAAGGGAATCTCTATACCTTCTGCATCGAATCGTTTCTTGATGGATTCCATTAACTCACAACCTGTAAAATAAGCCAGGCTTCTGTCACGCACCCAGATCATCAACCTGAGATTTACTGCAAAATCACCCAGTTCTGTCAGCAGGACTTTGATCTCACTGCCTTGTGCCACCTCAGGGTGTATCCGGCTGACTTCATAGTGGTCCATGACATTGGGATGATCCCTGGCTTCATCTTCCATAATGGACCGGGCCAGGTCGATATTTGAATCATAACTAATGCCAATGTTCACAGGCCATATTACAGTGGGGTCTTCAATTGACCAGTTTATGATAGCTTCATCACTGATAATGGAATTGGGAATAATGAGACGCCTGTTATCCCAGGTGACCACTACGGTATGACGCAGTGTCAAATCAGAGATCGTGCCGTACTCATTATGGATGGTGACAATATCTCCTACCCTGAAGGGGTGGAACACTGCAAGTGATATGCCTGACATAATATTGGCAAGTGTACTCTGGGCTGCAAATCCGATAATGATACCTGCAAAACCGGCACCTGCGAATAATGCTACCGAGAGTGTGCGAAGCTGGGGGACGCTGGATATGACAACTATAAGACCCACAATGTAAATGGCGGCCACAATAAGGTGCCGCAGCAGCCTGTAACCGGTGGGGTCCACTCTCAGTTTCAGGCTGGCCTTTTTGAAATAACCCTGGAGAAGCCTGTCAGCCAGCCTGGCAAAAAAGATGGTTGCAACTATGATTATAAAGATAAATACCAGTGTTGCGGCGTCCCACGACAACCACTGTGGCCAGTAATTGGCGATTGTGTCTGCAAATATCATGAATGGGATTAAATTTACTTTAATTGATTAATAAACTTTCGAAAATTGGTTGCGCGTCCTTGGCGGTTCAAAGTTCATACATATCCACAAGGTTGGCTGCCACCTGCCGCCCTGTCGGGCTGCGGTGGCAGTGGTAGGAGCACCCGGGTGGAGTGGAGGCGAGAGGGGGCGGCAGAGGAGCCGAAGAAAAGATGGGGCTGGAATCAGTTCAAAATTAATCTGATAAGACAAAAATCAATTAAAAAAAAATGTGGCTTTTCAGCCATCTCCTACGTTTATTTTTCCTGCCAATGTCCTTTTTAAGGGTTGAGAATCAGAAATAAAAAACTATCGATTCTTGTGCCTGTTAGAATTAGGACTCTTTCTGGAGATGCGTTTATTGTTATGTTGAGTTCCAACTTGCACCGACCTTTTCATTTCAGCCTTTTCCAGAGCAGGCAGCTTTTCTTTCCTTATCACGACATCATTGAATTTCAATACATTTTTAAAATTATCATTATCCTTCCTGGAAACGATATTTATTGCCTTCCCTTCTTTTCCAGCTCTTGCAGTTCTTCCGACCCTGTGGATATACTGTTTACTCTCCCTGGGAATATCGTAATTGTAAACATGAGAAACACCATTAATATCAAGCCCCCTCGCAGCTACATCTGTGCATACAAGAACATCAGCCCTACCTTCATGGAATTGCTTCATAACATTGTTCCGCTGGTTCTGGGTTAATCCGCCATGAATTGCCCGGGCTTTCACGCCTGAAGATTTCAGGTTCTTGGTGATGGTATCAGTATATCTTTTAGTATTACAGAAAACCATTATCAAGTCTGAGTTTTCATTCTTCAGTAGATGCAAGAGCAAAGAAAATTTCATATTATCCTGAACTCTATAATAAATTTGGTCCAATAGTGTTGCATCGATATAAGACTCAACTTGTACATGGATCGGTTGATCCATATATTTCCTGCCAAGCTTGGTAATATCTTTTGAGATCGTTGCAGAGAACAAAAGGGTCTGTCGGTCATCAGAACATTTATTTACAATTTGAACTACATCCTCCTTAAATCCCATATCTAACATCCGGTCGGCTTCATCAAGCACCAGTGTTTCTACTTTATTGAATTTAATTGTCTTTCTATTGATGTGATCAAGTATCCTGCCCGGTGTTCCTACCACCACATCAGCAGTCTTTAAGCCCCTGATCTGCTGGTTGATCCCTACACCACCATATATTGCCATAATTTTTAATGGGCTGAACTTTGAAAATTTCGTTAAAGCACCTGCAACCTGCTCTGCCAATTCCCGGGTGGGAGTCAGGATCAAAGCCTGTATCCCTTTTCCTTTTTCAGCATTCTGTAATATGCCACAAGCAAATGCCAGGGTCTTTCCAGAACCTGTGGCTGATCCGGCTATAATATCTTTCCCTGCAAGAATTAACGGGATTGTTTTTTCCTGTATCTCGGTAGGATTATCGAAATGCTCATATTTTATAGATTTTAGAAGGGGCACACTAATGCCAAGATTTTTAAATTTGTCCATATTTAAACTTTCCATATTTTTTCAAAAAAAAGCTGCTTAATTGCTTTTTTTTGTCCGCTTCGTTAAGTTATTAAAAACAATTAAGAGCTATTAGCACAACTGTATGAAAGTTAACATTAATTTACGCTTAAAAGTTGTTGGGCTTTCTTAATGTTTGTCCTTGGCTTATAGTTATGCCTATTTTATGGTATATAAAAACATAATTTTTTTTTCCTTTATATTCAAAATGCAAATTTTTGTTATATATGTCAGGCAAACCACTGAATTACTTCTAAACGCCTGCCAGCCCCCACACCACAAGGGCGGGCGGTGCAGATCAAGGAGAGGGGCACCCGGGCAGAGTGAAGATGAGAGGTGCGGCAGTAAAGCGGAAGAATAGATGAGGTGTGGAATGCATTTCAATAGTCACACAAATCCAAAAGGTTGGCTGCCATCTTATTGCCCTATCGGGCAGTGGTGGCAGGGGCAGCAGGTGAGCCGAAGAAGTAGGGAAAACTATAAGTCCATTAGATACTAAAATTTAATTAGAAAAAAAATTGGGATTAATAAAAGGGAAATACTGAATAAACAAAATTTGGAAAA
>PYCK01000140.1 GCA_009649835.1 Candidatus Methanocomedens sp.
TCTGACGGTGATGAAGTGGAAGATGTATCTATCTTTTTTGATGATTCCGAGATCGGTACCACTGATTCTGATGGTGAGCTTATATATACACCCGTTGAAACCGGTGAGTTCAAAGTCACTGCCTCCAAATCCGGGTATGGGAGCGACAGCGAGGACATAGAAATCCTGTACCAGCCAAAATTGCTGGAAATAAGTGCCCCATCGTTAGTGGACAAGGACGAGACCATTGTCATATCAGTAACTTCCGAAGGCAAAAGCGTTAGTGGTGTTACGGTTATGTTCGGCAGCAATGACCTGGGGACAACCCCTTCAAGTGGAAATATCACCCACACACCTGACCAGATAGGTACCCATACGATCACTGCTTCCAAATCAGGGTACCAGGACACTTCAAAGGATATTGATATCACAGACCCGAGTGCAAGACTTGTATATTCGAACCTGACCATCGAGCCTAAAAGTGTGGAGCCGGGAGAGAATGTAAACATCACAGTGGAAGCAGCCAATTTCGGTACGCTCCGTGATGCAGATACAATGACCATAAAAGTGAATGGTGAAGAAATAGCGACAGAAGACCTGGTCCTTGGTCCTGGTGAGATCATGACAATCGAATTTACATTGAACAGGTCCAAGCCCGGCACATACCTGGTTGAAGTTGATGGGCGTAGTGATACTTTCAAGGTTATGGGTAGTCAGTTTAGCTCCACAACCATAGTAGTACTGGCAATCCTTGCCATACTTTCCATCACGGCTGTTATCTATAGCTTTGCCCAGGGCACACTGTCATTTGACATTATAACAGGCAAGGCCCAGGCTTTAAAAGAGTCATTAATGCGCCTGATAGAGAAATAATCGAAAATCAAAATGAATCTTGAAAGGGAAGAACGCTTCATTCTTCCTTTTCTTCCATACCCATAACATCAAACAGCATCTTGACAACTGCCTCTTCTGCCAGTTTCATTAAGGTCTGTTTATCCTTTGTACCGCTGAACACACCCAGAGGTATCTGTGCTCCTGCAGAAGTAGAGTGTCCACCTCCATGCTCTTCACCAAAGGCTTCACGCATGATTTCACCGATATTGACCCTGACATCTTTACTCCTTCCTGAGACGTGGATTGAGTTCTCTGTGAGCCCGTAAATAATGGTTGTGGTAACGCCTTCAAGATTCAGCAAGTAGTCTGCTGCCTGGGGTAGGGCATCGCGGTCCCTGATCAGTCCCACATTGGAAATAAGGTAACTGCCAGTGACCTGCCTGTTCTGAATAGCATAGCCCATAATGTCAAGGGTCTCAGTTGACATGGACGGGGTCTCGATCTGGCTTAATATATCGTGATCCACAAGGGGATACAGGAATGCTGCGGCTTCAAGATCAGACTGGGTGGCATTCTTCTTGAATTCATGGGTATCCACCCTGATACCATAAAGGAGTGCTGTTGCCAGTTCACTACTGAAATTGATATGAAGTTCCTTTAAATACATGGCCATTATGGTTGCACTGGCACCTATATCGGGTTGGATATCAATAAAATCAGCCTTCACTTCAGATATGTTAATTGGATGGTGGTCGATCACTATATTGATTATGGTATCGGACGGTACCAGGTTGTTCATGCCTGGTATGGCGCATTCAAAAAGGGCAATATTGGAGAACTCGGAGAGGTCGTATTTTTCCATCCGCTCGATGTCTATATCCAGAAGGTTTACAAAAGCTTTGTTTTCCTGGTGCCCGATTTTACCGTGATAGAGTATCTCGGATTCAACGCCCACAGTTTTGGCGATCTCACTTAATGCCATGGCACCTGACATAGCGTCAGGGTCAGGGTTGTTATGCATTACTATGGCAAGTTTCTTGCCGTTCATTTTTTCAATACATCTCTTGAGTTCGCGGGCCTTCTTCAGGCTGGCTGCTCTTTTTACTGACTGGACTATAACATTGGCAGCAGCACGTGCAGGCAGTATGGCCGAATCCACACCGGCTGCCTCAAGTTTCTCTTTGTTATTCTGGTCAATGGCCCTGGAAACCGTATATACATCCGGTTTGATATTCTTGATATGAGCAAGAGCTTTCAGGTTTGCCTTGCCGTCTGAACTTAAAATAAAGGCTACTTCAAGGCTGGGCATATCCAGTGCATTTATAGTCTCGAACTCACTGATATCGCCGATTTCCACATCATATCCCTGTTCTTTTAGGGTTTCGACTTTACTGGCATCTTTTTCAATAAATATCAGGCTTATATCTTGATCGTCCAGTTCCTTTGCTACTGCAATCCCCATTCCACCACTGCCAAGGATCGCATAGAAGGGTTTTGTTTTTACTTCTTTGATGGTTTCCTCTTTGTATGAGGTGTCCGGGGTAGATTCGTCTTCTATAAAAAGACCTCCAATGATCTTAGGTCTTAGTTTATGTGTTCATAAAGATTAACTTAACCATTTCACAGCCCAAACTTTTAGCATGATACAGACAGTTACATTACCAAGTTACCATAACGTCAAGTTAGGCTTGCAACCAATTCCGACCCAGTATTTATTAATTTGTGTTACCAATATGGAAAAACTTATTACCATACAATTCCTATAACCGGAATTGCAGATGGTAGTAATCAAATGTGTAAGCAATAAAATAGCCAATAAAATCAGCTCAGTCACCTGAGAAAACTATCATCCTCCGTAAATACATCTGCACTATAAATGAAAAATGCAGAGGGTTGCTCCTCTTCTCTCTGCGTTTTCAACCCATTATTGATATTTGGAGCATCCGGATGACAAAGAATCAGTCAGGATCGGGATAACGCTCCCGAGCGATTTATTAACACATTTTGATGATTTTTTCGGTATATCCGCACCAATCACACCCATCTGACACCCTGGTCGTAAAGTGGATTGTATTCCAGGCCCCGCCTATGCTTTTAATTGACCTGGAGATACTTGAGAATGGACAGGATACTTTCGCAAA
>PYCK01000141.1 GCA_009649835.1 Candidatus Methanocomedens sp.
ATGCGGGACCAATGTCGTTCTCAGGGGCTGATCTTCTGGGAATGCTGCTCGTGGTGCTGGCAAGCGGCGCTATCTACATAGGCTTCAGGAGGCGGGGGGGTTAGACCTCCTGCCCCATAAGAATAACTCGATATGGGATACTGGCTTGTGAATGGAAATATGGTCTACGTCCCGGCAGATAATACTAACCGAACTCATGGAAGCCCAGATATTTTTACGGGCTGATCGTTGGCGCCATTTATGTGGGGTTCAGGAAAGGAGGATTTTAAGCCCCGCTGCTTCAAGGAGAACTTGCTATAGCATACAGGCTTAGCTGGCAGAAAGCTGATCAATGTGCCAGGGGATAGTACCGAATAACTTTTTTACTAAACTCCCGTTTGACCCATAGGTTCCTCTTCCTGCTGGTTATTACCTTGAAAACATGGACAACTATGAAAAACGAAAGATATGGAGAAACTTTATCTTTATAGATAATGTATTTAGAATGATGAATCTCAACAAAGTTATTGAACCAATAGAGATCAGCAATATTGTGATACCCAATCGCATCGTTTTTCCTGCATTCCAGACAAATTTTGCAACACCGGATGGATTTGTTACCGAAAGACTAACAAGGATGTATGAAAAAATTTCAAATGGAGGCAGTGGCCTTATCATCACGGGCTGTATGGCAGTATCGGATGACGGAGTTTCCAACACGAATTGCCTGCGGATAAACAAAGATGAACATATCGAACCACTCAGAGAACTTTTTTCCATCATCAAACAAAATGGTGCAGTGCCAGCCGCCCAGTTGTTCCATGCCGGAAGGCAGACCCTGTCTGTGATGACCGGGCATCCTATTGTCGCACCGTCCCCAATCCCCTGTCCGGTCATGAATGAAACACCCGAAGAACTGGACGAAGCCGGAATAAAAAGAATCCAGGATGACTTTGTAAATGCTGCTATAAGGGCCAAAAAAGCAGGAGCCGAATTAATAGAACTCCACGGCGCATTTGGTTACCTGATAGGTGGGTTCCTTTCACCTTATTCAAATAAGCGCACTGATAAATACGGCAAAGACAAGACGTTATTTTTCACTGAAATAATTGAAAATGTAAAGAGAAACGTTGGCAACACACCCATTTCATGCCGTATCAGTGCTGATGAATTTGTGGAGGGTGGGCTTACATTAAATGAGACAAGGGAAATTGCCCCCAAACTTGTAAAAGCAGGTGCCGATGTGATCAGTGTGGCTGCCGGGACATATGCAAGCATGAACCATATGGCCCCATCAGAGGATATGGGCGAAGGAGTACATGTGAACCTTGCAGAAGGGATACGCAGTGTGGTGGATGTACCAGTTATCTGTGTAGGAAATATCAGGACACTTGAATATGCCAACAGGATTATTGCAGAAAATAAGGCTGATCTTGTGGCTATTGGAAGGCCGCAGTTGGCTGACCCTGACTTTGTCAACAAGTCTATTAACAAGCAGCAAATAATAGAATGTAACTACTGTGGTACATGCTTGTATTTTACAATTGGTGCTGACTCAATTGCCTGTCCCCAGAATCCGGAGCTTTAATAAAATATGGTCAATGATGAAAAATCCAAACTAAGAGCATTAAACGAAATATCTTCGATAGATATTACTCTTGAATTTGACCGGATACTTGAAAAAATCCTGGATTTCACATGTAAAACAATGAATGCCCATTCAGGGACCATCATGCTGGTAGATGAGGTGGATGGTGAACTGAAGATGGTAGCTTCGTACAGGTTGGGACCGGATTATATCGAAAAAGTGTATAAAGCAGCAGAAAAAGCAGGTGTACAAATAACATCAAGTCCCTCCGGTACTGTCCTGAAGACAGGGAAATATTACTCCGTCCCCAATGTTTATAATGAGCCTAAAAATAGGCCGTGGTTTGACCTGTCAAAAGAACTGGGCTTTTCGGCCCAGATTTTCGTACCAATGAAAAGGGGAATAAAGGTTACCGGATTGTTGAATGTTTACATGGCCGACCCCTACCACTTTAGGGATGAAGAGATTGATTTTTTAACCATTGCTGCTTCACAGGCGGCATCAGTGGTCCAGAATGCCAGGATATGTACCAGATTAAAAGATAATATTCATGAGCTTAAACAGTATAAAGAACAACTTGAAGAAAAAATTAAAAAAGCCCATAAAGGCCTATTTGACTCGGAAGCAAAATACCGGGAACTTTTCGACAACGCACAGGAAGGTATCTGTGTAACCGATATAAATGGTCGTTTTCTTTCAATTAATAAAACCGGACTTCAAATTTATAGATGCACATCAGATCAGATAATCGGTACTAAATTCTCTGAATGGCTTTCAAAGGACAGCGTTGATATTGCCCTTAGCACCCTGAAAAGATTACAATCCGGGGAAATAACTGAACAACAGGTTATCAGGGAGATTATTCGCCCGAACGGGGAACACCGGTGGATAGAAGAAAAAATCCGTGCGATAAAAGAATACGATAGAATAATCGGCTTCCATAGCATGATAAACGATATCACTGAAAAAAAGGACATGGAACTGAGACTAAGGTATTACAATGAAAAACTCAGGATGTCGTATGAAAAACTGAAAATTGCCGAGGTCAAATACAGGGATTTGTTCGAAAATGCAAGTGACGGGATATACATTCATGATGTGGATGGCTACTTTATTAAAATTAATAAAGCGGGTCTTGAAATGTTTGGCTGCCATGGTGAAGAGATCATCGGCTCACACTTATCAGAATGGCTTTCTCCAGCTAGTGTTGAGATGGTAAATGAGATCATAAAGGATCTTGTTTCCGGAAAAACTATTGAAAAGCCTGCAATCCTGGAAGTGGTCAGGAAAGACGGTAAATCAAGACTTGGTGAGATAAAGGTCAGGCCTGTCAATTACGATGATACGATCACTGAAGTTTATGGTATTATCAGGGATGTCACTGAAAAAAACAGACTTGAACAGAAGCTTGCTGAATATCATGAGCAAATAGAACAGTCGTATGAAGATTTGAAAGAAGCCCATCGAGCAAAAACAGAATTCATCTCAAATATCACCCATGAATTATTGACTCCCCTTACTTCGATAAGAGGATACACTGAACTGATCAACGATAAGAAGATAGGGGACATTAATGATGAACAAAAGGAAAAACTGCAGATCATTCTCAGGGATACTGACCGGTTGATTGGCTTGATACATAACATTTTAACTGTTACATAACTTGAAAGCAACAGATTGGAATTGCAAATTAAGTCGGTATCGATAAATGAGACCATCATAAAAATCCTTCAGGACATACAACCACAGTTAGAATGTAAAAAAATATCTATTGTCCAGGATATTCACACTCTTCCTGAGATAGGCGGAGATGAGGAAAAACTTGCCACGGTCATCTTAAATCTAATTGTCAATGCTATAAAGTTCACGCCGGAAAACGGAAAAATTGCAATAACGGCTGTTGAGGAAGGGGACAATATCAGGATCAGTATTAATGATACGGGCACCGGCATTCCCGCTGACAAACTTCCCTTTATTTTTGATAGATTTCACCAGGTCTACGGTACGTCAAGCAGGAAATACGGCGGTGTTGGACTTGGACTTATTATTAGTAAGGCAATAATAGAAATGCATAATGGCATAATCTGGGCAAAAAGTGATGAAAATGGCAGTACCTTCAACATTGTCCTGCCAAAACATAATTGAGATAGATACCATAAACCACAAACTATAAACCACAAACCATGATACTTAATAATTGCATAAAATGAAAGTATCTATAAAACCCTGGGTTTTGATCATATGAAAGAAGATTGTACGATGTATTCCCACCGGAAATGTGCTGCGAATGACTTGCAGCCATGTGATTTTGAGGGTGATGATTTCAAGGATTGTTTGAGATATAAAGTAAAGAACCTCAGCACTGATTTCACACAACTGCGCTAATTACCCTGTAGTACTTTACCTAAGATATCGGGCAATGGTGATATCCGGCAGATATCAACGAAAAGGATAAGTATTATCGTGCATATCCTGAATGCCGCCGGATAGCTGAGATCTGCTTATATTCCATTATCCCGCCTTAACTCAGCCTGGTTAGAGTGCGCGGCTGTAGTTCGATCATGCACACCTAAATGTGCACACGCGCAGTAACCGCGATGCCCCCGGTTCGAATCTGGGAGGCGGGACTTTTATTTTTTAGCCGCAGACCATATCGATATATTTATATTGAAATACATTAATTGATTTTTAGTGAGGTATATAATCTATAAGATTATGTACTCAAGTTAATCCAACCAAAGGGAGGATTTTCTTGGAAGTGTATTGCAGGTATACGGAATTATACTTATTGATTTAAACTAATAATTAACATGAATTTAAGGTGGATTAGTGTATGAGAAAAGAGATTGTTACAGTGTTAGCTGTTATGGCACTTATATTTTTGATATATAGTATTGCGAAACCGACCCATTTGCATCAGGATATTGAGATGGAATACTGCGGTGGATGCCATACTGAGGAATCCATCTTAAGTATGCATGAATCTGTAGATCCTATGGAAACGGGATGTGTGGATATAGGATGTCATCCTGAAGCCGTGGCCATGTTCAGTGTTCATAACGAAATGATACCGAGTGAATGCGATAGGTGTCACGAGTTCGGTGGAGAACCTATGTATTCGGATTGCGATCTATGTCACGGGAGTTATCATAAACTGGAAGGCAGGATAAATATTGAGGGCGAAGATTGTGAAGACTGCCATGAAAGCCATTCCCTCCTTACTGACGATGCCTGTGACAAATGCCATAGTGAGGCATACAATGATGTGAAAACCGAGGGTGGTAGCCATTTGGATCTTTCTGGTGGTTGCTATGACTGTCATATAGAACATAAGGGCATCCCGGATTGTCTTGACTGCCATGAAGGGATTGACCACAGTGGAAATATCGAAAACAAAGACTGCACACAATGTCACAATGGGCATATGCCCAAAGGAGTCAGTTTCGGTTCTGACACGGCAAATGAACTATGTATTGAATGCCATCCTAATGTGGCACAGGAATTCCAGGATTATCCATCCAAACATTCAGACATTAATTGTGTAGATTGCCATCAGGAACACCTTCAAGTAAGTCCATGCGCAGATTGCCATGAAGGGGTTCATGCACAGTTAACAGGATTAGATGTGGATGAATGCAGGGGATGCCATGGTGAAGCCCATTCACCTTCAAAGTATTAATCCACAATAGACCGGGTATCATAGAATTAATTGTGATACCTGGTTCATTTCTTTTTTTAATCCCTGATATTTCTTTATCCACAATTGCCTTTCAGGCAGTCATGGGAATCCATTGCCCATGATAGAAATCTTTAACTCAGATAATAAGTACTATCTACTCCAGTTAATTATTATTATCCATCTTATCCGGAGAATCGGGAATGATACAGGAAATCACCAATAAATATGAACCAAAAACCCTGGAAAAGGATATCCACAATTTCTGGGATTCCATCAATGCATATCCCAGGTCCAGACAACTCAGAGCCGGCAGCACAGACTTCTATTTTGTTGACGGCCCCCCATACACAACAGGTCATATTCATCTCGGCACGGCATGGAACAAGATCATAAAAGATTCGATCCTGCGGTATAAATCCATGAATAACTTCCATGTCAGGGACCGGGCAGGTTGGGACATGCACGGCCTTCCTATCGAAGTAAAAGTTGAGGAAGTGCTTGGTTTCAAGTCCAAGAAGGATATTGAGGAGTACGGAGTAGACCAATTTATAGCCAAATGCAAGGAGTTCGCGATCCAGCATAAGGATGAGATGACCCAGCAGTTCAAGGACCTGGGAGTGTGGCTGGACTGGGAAGACCCCTACATGACCCTGAAGGATGAATACATTGAAGCGGCCTGGTGGACCCTGAAACAGGGCCATGATAAGGGCCTGCTGGAACGGGGCAAACGGGTGGTCAACTGGTGCCCCAGGTGCGAGACTGCCATTGCAGACAGTGAAGTGGAATACTGGGATGAAGAGGACCCTTCGGTCTATATCAAGTTTAAAGTGAAAGGTGAAGAGAATACATATATTGTTATCTGGACCACTACACCTTGGACCATTCCTGCAAATATTGCAGTAGCTGTCCACCCTGGTTTTGAATACAGCAAGATCAGGGCATGGAAGGATAACAAAGATGGCAGCGAAGTACTCTATGTAGCAACAAGCCTGGTCGAGCATGTGCTGAAACAGGGACGTTATACAGACTTTGAGATACTGGACCAGATGCTCGGGGAAGACCTGCTTGAACTTTCATATGACAACCCGTTATCTGATAAAGTCCCGGCCCAGGCCGGATTTGACCATAATGTTTACATGGCGGATTTCGTCACAGCAGAGAATACCGGGATCGTTCATATAGCACCAGGGCACGGCATGGATGATTTTATGCTGGGTGTGGAGCATGAGCTGCCCATTTTCTGCCCGGTTGGTCCCAACGGCAGGTACACATCCGATGCAGGGGAATATGAAGGAAAATATGTCAAGGAAGTTGACGAGCTTATCATTAGTGACCTGGAAGAAAGGGGGAACCTGCTCAAAAAAGGCATGGTCAGCCACAGGTATGGTCACTGCTGGCGGTGCAAGACCCCTATTATTTATCTCGCCACCAAGCAGTGGTTCCTGAAGATCTCTGATATCAAGGATGAGATGTTAAGCGAGATCGAGAAAGTGGCATGGTACCCGGACTGGGCCGGTTCTGCCAGGTTTGCTGACTGGGTATCGGGCGCACGTGACTGGTGCATCAGCCGGCAGCGATACTGGGGAATACCTTTGCCGATCTGGATTTGTGATGAGTGCACCGCAGAAGAGGTTATAGGTACAATGGAAGAATTGCAGGAGCGCTCAGACCAGAAAGGTGACCTGGACCTGCACAGGCCAAGTGTGGATAATATCACTATTACCTGTAAATGCGGCGGGAACATGAAGAGGGTGCCTGATGTCTTTGATGTCTGGTTCGATTCTGCAGTGGCCTCCTGGGCCACATTGAACTACCCGCGGGAGCATGAAGATTTTGACAAACTCTGGCCTGCTGATTTTATCACTGAAGGGCACGACCAGACAAGGGGTTGGTTCTACTCGCAGCTGGGTGCAAGTATGCTGGCTTTTGGCAGGGCCCCGTACAAGAGCGTGCTAATGCATGGGTTCACGCTGGACGATGCAGGCAAGAAGATGAGCAAGAGCCAGGGCAACGTAGTTTCACCAGGGGAAGTGGTGGAAAAATTCGGTGCCGATACCCTCCGGTTCTATGTACTCTCATCAAATGCACCATGGGAGGACCTTAAATTCAACTGGGACGAGGTCAGCACGATCAACAGGAAGGTCAACATCTTCTGGAACGTGTACCGGTTCCCGCTGCCCTATATGGCACTGGACAACTTCGACCCCTCGGTTGTAACCTATGATTCGGTAAAGTCTCATCTAAGACCCGAGGACCGCTGGATACTGAGCCGGTTGAATTCACTTATACTGAGTGTGAACGAGGCAATGGACCAGTACAACCTTCACAGGGCCACCCGGCCTATATCGGATTTTATACTGGAGGACCTGTCCAGGTGGTATGTCCAGCTGATCAGGCCCAGGACATGGACTGAAGGAGATGACCCTGACAAGCTGGCAGCCTACTGGGTGATGTACGAAGTACTGGTTAAGATTGCCAAGGTTATGGCTCCGTTTATGCCCCACCTGGCAGAATCTATCTACCAGAACCTGGTGCACAACATTGACCACAGCAGCCCGGAGTCAATACATATGTCTGACTGGCCCGAAGTGGAGGATGCCCTGGTGGATATTGAACTTGAAAAGCAGATGGATACTGTGCGTAATATGGTAGAGGCAGCATCCAATGCCAGGCAAAAGGTTAAACGCAAACTCAGGTGGCCGGTGCGCAAGATTGTAGTAGCCCCCGAAAATGAGCAGGTAGCACAGGCTGTGGAAACCTTGATGTCAGTACTGCTTGAGCAAACCAACAGTAAGGAAATAATGATACTTGGTAGTGATGAGACCTGGGATGAACTGGGACTGGAAACTGTGCCACAGCCAAAGGCTATTGGCCCGGCATTCAAAGGCGATGCGGGTAAGGTCATTGCAGCCATCGGTTCGGCTGATATTGTATCAATGCGGGATGCACTCGAGGATTCTGGAGAGTATGAGCTGGAAATAGCAGGGGAAACTGTTACAATAACATCCGGGATGGTCCGGTTCAATGAGACCATACCCGAACATATTGCATCTGCCGAGTTCTCTGGCGGCCTTGTGTACGTGGATGCCATGCTGACAAGGGAGATCGAATCAGAAGGATATGCCCGTGAGGTTATCAGGCGGCTGCAGGATATGCGAAAGGAACTTGACCTGGATGTAGAAGAAAGGATCAAGGCTATCGTGCTGATCAAAGATGAGCGGATACTGGACCTTGTCCTGGACTGGGAAGCGCATATTGCCGATGAGGTCAGGACAAAACTGCTTGTCATTAGTATGGATATTGAGCCCGAAGGTGACCTGGTTAAGGAATGGGACGTTGAAGGCACAGGCATGAAGATGAGCATTTCAAAGATATCATGAGATTTGAAGACTGGGAGCCGCTATACCTGGAAATAATCAGGGATATGGGTTATGACCGTGTCCGGGATGAAGAATCTGCCAGGGTGTTGTCCGGAATTATTTCAGGCATGCCATCTTCTAAAATAGCATCTATCCGGAGGCTCGAAGAACTGGTCAGGGACAGGGATGTGCTTGTATGCGGCAATGCACCTACTTTGAAAGGTGAACTACAAGAGGTCCAACCTAACGATTTTTGCATCATTGCTGCCGATGGTGCCGCTGCCGTACTTATGGATATGGGTATCGTGCCCCACATTATTGTGACTGATCTGGACGGGGATGTTAAAGCCGAGATCAAGGCCAGCCAGGCGGGAGCAGTAATGGTAGTCCATGGTCACGGGGATAATATACCGATTATAATGTCAATAGTCCCCAAACTTTGCAATGTGGTGGGGTCCACCCAGACCGTACCCCTGGATAATGTTCACAACTTTGGCGGGTTTACTGACGGGGACCGGTGTGTCTTCCTGGCACGGGAACTGGGGGCATCTGCCATAGTACTTATCGGGTTTGATTTTTCCGACCCTAATGTAAACGCCACTAAAAGGAAAAAGCTGGA
>PYCK01000142.1 GCA_009649835.1 Candidatus Methanocomedens sp.
GCCTGATGCCCAGCCGTACAACAGTGGGCGCTTGGAATTGGCAAGTATCTTTGCAGACTCATTAATAGCCTCATCATAGGATACTTCCCTGAACTCACCGTTCTTGTCGTCCCGCATCATGGGCGCCTTGATCCTGTCATGGCCCATGATCTTGCTTGCGCCTATCTTGCAGGCATGTTTCACATCCACTACCTTATTGTCCTCCACTTCCACTGCCAGATCATCACACAGACATCCGCAGAATGGACAGAGTACATCTTTGATTATCATATCCTACCTCCCTCATTTTAACCTGGCCATGAGTTCAGGCATGGTCGGTGCTTTTTCATCAGTTGGCTCTACTACTGCCGAAATACCCTTAAATCCGGGCATTCCGCATCCTTTTGTATCCGGGTCTACAACCGCATTGGCCCATGGTCCCATGGGTATGAATACCAAACCATCCGGGTTGCCATCACAAATTGCCATCGGCACTACGACACTTCCGTGATCAGTAGTTACCTTGACATTGTTTCCGGGCTCAACACCTAACGAACTGGCATCTTTTGAGTTCATCTCACAATACGCTGCAGCATCAAAATACGCTTGCGAAGTCTTGTTTTCCAGGTTACACCCCTGGTTAACAGTCCTTCCTGAAATGAAAGTTGCATTCAAATTCATTTAAATCCCTCAGTTAAACTAAGTTGACCACTCTACCATAGTCACTAGTCACATGTAGGAAGTCTTCGACTTTCTTATTTAAAAAGGATGTGATTTTAATTGGCTGGGATGAGGATTAAGAAGTCAGAACATCTCCAGTTCTAATCCCACCTTCTTCTCCAGCGCTTTTTGGTAGGCCAGGTCTGCTGTTACCACATCCTGGATGGCAAGACCTGTGGAGTCAAAGACCGTTATATCACAATCGTCCTCCCTTCCCTGCTTGATCCCACTTACTATCTGGCCCAGTTCAGCGTATATCTCGTTCACTGAAAATATACCTGTTGAGATGGGCACATTCACCTCGCCCGAATGAGATGCCTGCAAAATGGCATCTACTATTACCTTTGCTTTTTTAAGGATCATCGGATCAAGTTCTTCCTTGCCTGCTGCATCCGCCCCGATAGCATTGATATGGGTACCTTCCCTGATCCATTCAGCCTTGACCACCGGACTCTTCACCGGGGTTGTAGTCACAAGGATATCACAATCGCACACTTCATGAGCATCTGGTTCGGATTCGATTTCGACTCCCATTTCCTTCTCCATCTCTACTTTAAATGCAACAGTAGACTCTTTAGACCTGTCAAATATCTTTACTTTCCTGATGTCCCTGACTGCCATAATGGCACGAAGCTGCGTCCTTGCCTGCCGCCCCAGTCCTATCAGGCCCACGACACTGGAATCCTCCCTTGAAAGATACTTTGCAGCCACTCCACCCGCAGCACCGGTACGCAGGTCGGTTAAGGTGGTTCCATCCATCACTGCCAGGGGTGCGCCTGTTTTGGTGGAATTCAATACCATCAATGCCATGACCGTAGGCAGCCCGATTTTTGGGTTATCGGGATGCACATTCACCAGTTTGACGCCTGCGATATCCATGTCTTCCAGATAACCTGGCATAGTGCGCAGGTCGCCGTTGTGCGCCTTAAAATCCAGGTAGACCTTCGGCGGCATCTGGACCCTGCCCAGACCATGCTCCCTGAATGCATTTTCCACAACCGGAAGTACATTGTGTATGTCTATCAACCCATCCATATCTTTGCGGTTCAGCCAAAGTATCGTTACGCCCATATATATTACCCTAAATAGTTATTGTCCAGTACATCTCATAAAAGTTATGATATTTTTGCCTCATTCCTTGAAGGTTAATTGTTCAAAAGGTCAACTGTTCAGAAGGTCAACTGTTCACCTGGTACCAGATTGAATCGTGCTACTGTTCCCTGGTTCATTTCAATAATATATTTGACCCCTTTCATCCGTTTGTGACCGGTCCATGGTTTCAGTGTGGCTGTCCCGATAATCTTTTTATCAGCATCCAGGAATATTACATCGATCCGGAAGAGCATGAACAACATATGGACTCCAACCGTACCTGACCTTTTAAGGACAAAAATAAGGGCAAAATCCTCAGGTATACTCTTATGCAGCATTAATCCCAGCATCTGGCTGAAGATATTTTTCGCATATGAAATCTCATTAGCAATAGGCTTACCATTATATATTAATACCATCAGTATCTACCCATACAAAGACATTAAATATAATAATGCTGTATCAATCCTAATATGGAGGAACAATTCAAGAAATGAGTTCGGAAATGTGTACCGTTTGTGGTCTTCCCAAAGAGCTTTGTATCTGTGAGGAGGTTGCAAAGGAACAACAGCGAATTATGGTGAAGATAAATCGGCGGAGATATGGAAAAGAGGTGACAGTTATTGAAGGTCTGGATCCATATGAAATTGATCTACACGAATTAATAACGTATCTCAAATCCAAGTTCGCCTGTGGTGGCACGGTGAAGGGCGATGCAATTGAATTGCAGGGAAATCATAAAACCAGAATGAAAGATGTGCTTGTAAAGAGGGGTTTTTCCCCGGAACAGATAAAAGTTTAATTTTCACTTTTTATTAATAGATAGGACGTATGGGATAGTACATCCTGTACGTACTAATTACTATATTTTACATTTACCGATTCAGGAAATTATATGCATATTGGGAAATATGTACCCCTAAAATCGAGGTGACAATAAAGTGGTACGGATATATATGGATCATGGTGCTACGACCAGACCTGATCCTGAAGTTGTAAATGCAATGCTGCCCTTTTACGATGAATTCTTTGGGAACGCATCCAGTCTTCATACTTTCGGGCAGGAGGCAGCACAGGCATTGGTCAGTTCAAGGAAAACGGTCGCTGATTGTCTCGGGGCCGAACCTGGAGAGATCATATTCACATCAGGCGGGACCGAATCAGATAACCTTGCCCTTAAAGGTATAGCCTACCTGAAAAAGAATAAGGGGAAACATATCATAACCTCTGTGATCGAACATCCTGCCATTCTAAATACATGTAAATATCTCGGTGATCTGGGCTATAGAATAACCTATGTACCTGTAGACGACCAGGGACTGATAGACCCTGCTGATGTTGAAGATGCTATCACTGATGATACAATATTAATTTCTGTCATGCACGCCAACAACGAAATTGGCACCATCCAGCCTATTAAGGAGATCAGTGCAATTGCCCATGAGCATGGGGTCCTGGTGCATACCGATGCAGTCCAGTCCGTTGGCAAGATGCCTGTCAATGTGGATGACCTGGGTGTGGATATGCTGTCAATATCTGCCCACAAGATATACGGACCAAAAGGTGTAGGCGCATTGTATGTACGCAAAGGCACCCGGCTCCAGGGCCTGTCACAAGGCGGCAGCCACGAAATGGGAAAACGTGCCGGTACTGAGAACATCCCTGGTATTGTGGGCATGGCAAAAGCCGTCGAACTGGCAAAACAGAGGTTGGATGAGGAAGTAAAATACCTGGAAAACCTGAGGGATATTATGATCGTAAAGATACTGGACTCAATCCCGGAATCATACCTGAACGGTCATCCCACGAAACGTCTGTGTAATAACGTACACGCCAGGTTCAGTTATGTGGAAGGCGAATCCCTGCTCATGATGCTCGATATGAAAGGAGTGGCTGTATCCACTGGTTCTGCCTGCTCGTCAAAATCGCTGGAACCTTCACACGTACTTGCGGCTCTGGGTATCGTGCCAGAAGAGATACACGGAAATCTCAGGATCACACTGGGGCGCGAGAATACTATGGATGAAGTGGATTACGTGGTAGAGAACCTGGTAGATATCGTGAAAAAACTAAGGGCCATGTCACCCATTGCTCCGAAAGATTAATTATTATATTATTGAATTATTTTAATGTGAAAGTGATAAAAATATGTACAGCGAAAAAGTAATGGATCATTTCAGCAATCCCAGGAACGTTGGCGAGATAGAGGATGCCGACGGTGTGGGAGAAGTGGGTAACCCTGCTTGCGGTGATATGATGACCATCTATATCAAGGTCGATGACGGCAAACTGGCAGATGTAAAATTCAAGACATTTGGCTGCGGTGCGGCTATTGCCACCAGCAGCATGATCACAGAAATGGCTATGGGCATGACCATTGAAGAAGCTCTTGCGATCACCAGGGACAGTGTGGCCGATGCACTGGACGGGCTGCCGCCTGT
>PYCK01000143.1 GCA_009649835.1 Candidatus Methanocomedens sp.
CACGCCCAGAATGCTGCTGCCCACTATCAGTATAGGGAATGCCACATAAACGAACCCCTTCATCCTGAACCAGGTCTTTTTCACTATCACCTGCATATCAGGGGACCGCAGTGGCGGCATTTCCATGATAAAGCCCATTTGCTCCCCTGGCAGCCCTTTACCCAGCATCCACCCAGTCAGCAGTATGATCACCAGTTCGATGAAATAGATGGACATAGCGGCCCAGAATCCAACAAAGACACCCACAAGCCCCATGATTATTACTGTTCGCGCAGAACAGGGTGTCAGTGCGACCATGGCTATGGTGATGATGCGCTCCCTGTGGGTGTTAAGGGTACGGGCCGCAATAATGGCAGGGACATTGCACCCGTATCCCAGCAGCATGGGGATGATGGCGCGGCCGTGCAGTCCTAACTTGTGCATGTACCGGTCCAGCAGGAATGCTGCCCTTGGCAGGTATCCCGTATCCTCCATCACCGACAGGAAGATGTAGAACGTGCCTATAAAGGGTATTACAATAGCAAGCCCCGCTTCTAGCCCCAACAGTCCGAAGATTATAGCGCTTACAACCAGCGGGTGTACCCCGCTCAATGTCGCAGATACCGGAGTTATCAGGTACGTTTGGAAAATATCAATGATAAATATCTCCAGATACCCGCCCACCTTGAATACTATATAGAACATTACCAGCATCAGCACGGCAAATATCGGCAGCCCCCATCGGCCGGATGTTAGTATTTCATCTACCCTGTCAATGAATTGCCTGGGTACCTGGCGCTTTTTATAGGCAGTCTGCTCAATGGTACCGGCTTCGCCATAGCGGTCCTTTATGATAGTATCCTTGATGGGCTGGCCGTGGGTCTCCTCGATCCGGGGCGGTATACTGGCGGCTTCCATTACCTGTTCCGGATATTCGCAGAATCCTTCAATGAAGTCTCGGTCACCTTCAAGGGCCCTGATACAGATGCCACGGCTGATGTCAGGAATTTGCTCTCTGATTTTTTCAATGGCCTGCTCTACATGGTCGTCGTATTTCACCTGGCAGCGTCTGCGCCGTTTGCGCCCGCATTGTGGTAAGTCAACAGGCAGGGGGCGTATCACCTCAATTGCCCTGTGCAGGGCAGTATCAATACCCTTGCCGCGAATAGCAATGGTGGGGATCACGGGCACGCCCAGTTCTGCTTCCAGCGCCTCCACGTCGATCTTGATACCCATCTGCTCAGCCGCATCTACCTGGTTCAGTGCCACCATCATGGGTATGTCAATTTCAAGCAATTGCAGTGTCAGGTTAAGGTTCCTGGCAAGCCTGGTGGCATCAATGACATTTATTACCACATCAGGGCGTTCCCTGATAAGGTACTTCATGGATGCCTTTTCATCTTCAGTGGATGCCGATAATGAATAGATACCTGGCAGGTCCACCACATTGATGGACTCACCAACATGCTTCAGGGTGCCTTTAATGATCTCTACGGTTGTGCCCGGATAGTTAGATACTTCCACACCTACACCGGTAAGTCTGGAGAAAAAAGCACTCTTGCCCACGTTCGGGTTGCCTACCAGTGCAATGGTTATGGGGGCGGCAGCATCGGAATTAATGTTTGTATCGGTATTGGTATTACAACAGGAGCTCAATTATTGTTCACGCCCCATGGCTCTGGACCATTATCTTGCTGGCTATATTTTTCCCAACAGCAACTTCGGTGCCCATGGCTGTGATAGACAGGGTGCCCTGCCCCAGTTTTCGTTTCACCTGTATCTCCTGGTCAGGTATGAGGCCTATGGACGACAGCCTGTCCTTTATCTCCCTGGTCAGGGATATGATCTTAATGGTGCCTTGCTCACCTTCTTTTAATTCTGACAGTGGGATATAATCACGATATGATGCATTGGTTGCTTCGGTAGGACAGCATTCACCATGGCCGATGGGATTCCCGTCAGGGCATATTTCCGGATGCCCCATATAGGCGCACATTTTTTCAAGTGTTGTCTCTGAGATGGAATGTTCCATTTCACAGGCTTCTGTATGGGCAAACTTAGGGTCCAGGTCCAGTACGTCAACGAGGAAGGTTTCAAGCAGTTGATGGCGGCGTTTGATCCTCAGCGCCTCAGTGCAGCCCTTTGGGGTCAGGGTTACGCCGTGGTAAGGTGTGTATTTAATATAGCCGGATCCGGAAAGTTTCCGGATCATCTCAGTAACACTTGGGGGTGAGAGTTTTAGTTCTTCGGCTATCTGGTTAGTCTTTGCAGGACCCTTGTTTTTATTGGTAAGGTAAAGTATGGTTTCAAGATATTCTTCAATTCGTTCGTTTGTCATTGTAAATACACTGCGACATATTTAGGCTTTCCTAAATATATAGTTTGTGAAAGAATTACAACTTTTACTGCGAATAATGAATAACTCTGTATACTCAAATTATTCTGGCAATAGGGAGTATTTTCTTGTTGTACATAACATCTAACTTCCTCTACTTTTC
>PYCK01000144.1 GCA_009649835.1 Candidatus Methanocomedens sp.
CCTGTAAGTGCTGCCAGTACCAAAAAACTTGTCCTGGCACCTTCGAGTTCCATGACCAGGCCCGCAATCATAGGACCAGCGGCTGCTCCCAGCCACCTGACCATATTAAATGCACCCAGTGACGTGCCAAGAATGCGGGGATCCTTTTTCACTACCTGGTCTGCCATAATAGCTATAGTCAGTGTAACCACAGGACCCAGGCACAGTCCCACAAATGCGAAATTTATGGCTATCGCCAATGGGCTCAGGGTCACATGTGACATTAGCAGCAGTGCGCCACCTCCCAGGATGATCATAGCAATGAGGGGAGTTTTCCGGCCAATGCTGTCACTCAGTGTACCGGTAACGGATGCGCCCAGGCTGCTGGTTATGGCGTAAGGGATGAAAATAAAACCCATCTGGACGGGAGAAACAGTGCCACTGGCAAAGAAGGGTAATACATAGGATGCCCCGATAACTGATACACCGCACAGCATGCTCACCATGCTTGCCATAAAAATGCTCCTGTCCTTGAACATGAGCAGGGTGGACATCATCATTTTTCCGGCCCCGAAGCCCAGATCCCTGCTACAGGAGCTGGTCTCGGTCAGCCACAGGCTGACCCCTGCTATTGCCAGTGATACAAAGAACATGGACAGGAACACAGTCCTCCATCCGAACAATCCGCCAACCACACCACCTAATATGTAGCCGGATACAGTTCCCAGTCCTGCTGCCAGACCAACAATACCGAAACCCTTCCCCCTTTCCCTTATTGGATAGATATCTCCCACAATGGCATATGCAGCCGGGAAGAACATGGCCACTCCCAGACCCGACAGGGAGCGGGCCACCAATAATTGTAGCCCTGAACTGGCAGTTCCGAAGATGAGGAGCCCGAAGCTGAATACCAGTATGCCGATTGTGATAAATGGACGGCGCCCGTACCTGTCAGAGAGTACGCCGATCGGAATCTGGGGGATTGCCATGAACACCATGAACGAGCCCATAATTATGCCCATCATAGGTTTACTCACATCCAGTTCACCGGATACTGCAGGAAGCATTGGGATAAGGGACAGGACCGACATGAAAACAATTAACAAGCCACCTGTCAGGATGAACATGATCCTGGTACGGGGGAGTCTGGAGCAGTCCAGTGCTGTATGGGACATGGTGGATAGAAAGTTGATGTGGCTAATTAAGTTTTCCTGAAATGAAATGTGGATTTTCGGGGAGGTTTCACGGTATCCTTAAATACTTTTTTGTCATTAATATCGCTCAGAGGTGTAATAATATTGTTTTTAATCGGAGAAGCACTCATTGGCGAGGAACCAGAACTCGCTCACGTTGATATTATCATTGGAGATAAAAACGGCCCGGCCGGACAGGCTTTTGCCACCGGGTTCACCCAGTTGTCAGCAGGGCACACGCCCCTGCTTTCTGTGATACGGCCAAACCTGCTTACCAAACCGGCAACGCTTATCGTGCCAAAGGTGACGGTACAAAATATGGATGGTGCGGCCAAGATATTCGGGCCGGCCCAAAGTGCGGTTGCACGGGCAGTAGCCGATGCCATGGATGAGGGTATCATACCAAAGGAACAGGCTGAGGACCTTGTAATTGTGGCCAGCGTATTCATCCATCCACAGGCTGAGGATTACAGCAAGATATACAGGTATAACTATGGAGCTACCAAACTGGCAGTGCAAAGAGCCATGGAAGGCTTCCCTGATGTTGATACTGTGATGGAAGAGAAGGACAGGACCATGCACCCCATAATGGGATTCAATGTGACAAGGTTATGGGATCCGCCGTACCTGCAGGTAGCTATCGACATCCCGGATATGGATTTCGTGAAGAAGGTCTTGACGCAGTTGCCACAGAGTGATCACCTGATAATCGAGGCTGGCACGCCCCTTATCAAGCGCTATGGCCTGGATGTGGTTTCACGGATACGCGAGGCGCGGCCCAATGCGTTCATTGTGGCTGACCTGAAGACCCTGGATACCGGCAACCTGGAGGCCAGGATGGTGGCTGATGCTACTGCCGATGCTATTGTAATATCAGGACTGGCACCCATCTCTACTATTGAGAAGGCCATAAAGGAGGCAAAGAAGACTGGCATCTATGCATGTATTGACATGCTGAACGTGCCTGACCCTGTAAAGGTGTTAAAGGACCTGAGTGTGAAGCCGGATATCATTGAACTGCACAGGGCCATTGATGCAGAGGACAGCGAATACGCATGGGGCAGCATTCCTGATATGAAGAAGGTTCATCCCAAATTGCTGGTGGCTGTGGCCGGAGGTATAGGTAAGCTGGAAGCGGGTTCTGCGAAAGTAAGCGATGCCTGCAGTGCAGGTGCCGATATTATCGTGGTCGGCAGGTCCATTACAAAGGCCAAGGACGTCAGGTTGGCTACCGAGGTATTCCTGGAAGACATGCAAAAGGCTGAGATCGACCAGTACAGGGTCATGACTGATTTCTAATTGTTACTACAGGCCCGGAATGATTATTTGAGGGATTTGAATTTGAAAATAATCGGAGGAGGCGCATCTCAACTTTTAGCAAGCAGAGTGGCAGCAGAACTGAATTGCGAACTTGCGCTGTGTAAGTTCAAGACGTTCCCGGATGACGAAAAGTACATACGCATCATAGACGATATCGGCCCGGAAGCTGTCATAGTCCAGAGCACAATAACCGACTCGGATCTAGTGGTACTGCTGCAGCTTATTGATGCATGCAGTTCTGCTGATCGCATCCATGTTGTAATCCCCTACATGGGGTATGCCAGGCAGGACAAGATATTCAACCAGGGTGAAGCGCTCAGTGCCAGGGCCGTGGCCCGGACCATTGAAGCCGATAATGTGATCACTGTGAATATACACGAGGATTCCATACTCAACTACTTTAAGTGCAATTCAGTAAATATCAATGCTGCACCCTTGATGGGGCAATTTGTCAGTGCTATGGACCTGCACGATCCAGTGATATTAGCTCCCGATAAGGGTGCAAAAGAACTGGCAGCTTCGGCTGCAAAGGAGATGGGGATCGAATACGATTACCTGGAAAAGAAACGGATAAGCGGCGACACTGTGGAAGTGAGCCCAAAGAACCTTGATGCCAGGGGCAGGGATGTGGTGATACTGGATGATATAATATCCACAGGCGGTACTATGGCAGAGGCGGTGCGTATGCTAAGGGAACAGGGTGCACTCGATGTATATGTTGCCTGCATCCACCCGGTACTGGCTGGCAGTGCCGTAAACAAACTATATCATTCAGGCGTAAAGGACATAATCGCCACTGATACCATTGAAAGAGCAGTTAGCAGGGTCTCAGTTGCACCCTTACTGGCACAGGCCCTTAAGGAATTATAATCTATGGGCTCCCCAAAAAAGATGAACCTTATGGCACCGGCCGAATCCATGGCTACTGCTGTCAATGTAATAGAAGCAGGTGCTGATGAGATTTACTTAGGGCTTGAGACACCTGGACTTGTGAACCTGAACCTTTCAGGCAGGGGCAGGAGCTGCAACGCAAAAGACCAGGCCGAGTTAGTGGATATTGTAACGTATTCCCATGACAGGGGCGTGCTTGTGGATTATACTGTCAATACCCCGTTCATGGCTGATACACTTGAGGAGATGTATATCGAGCACGTGATGCGGGGTGTGGATGCCGGCGTGGATGCACTGATCGTGGGTGAGTTCGGTGCCCTGGCATTGCTGCATGAAATGGACCTGGGAATTCCGATACATGCCAGTGTGCTGCTTAATAATTTCAACAGGGGGCAGTTAGAGATGCTTAAAGGCATGGGGGTCGCCAAAGTAGTCCTCCCGTTCAAGATAACCATAGACGAGATACGCCAGCTATCTGGCCTGGGAATAGAGCTGGAATTGTTCGGGCAGTTCGGGTGTTCCAATATTAACGGCACCTGCCACCTGATCCATAATGCTGATGAAAGTATCAGCCTGGGACTGCCGTGCAGAGCGAATTACAGGGTGTCAGAGGACGGCAGGCTGCACAATATCCTGGATGCTGGGACGGACTGCTCGCTGTGCAGTATAGGGGATCTGATGGATGCCGGAGTATCTGCCCTGAAAGT
>PYCK01000015.1 GCA_009649835.1 Candidatus Methanocomedens sp.
TGTGTGGTCGAGCGGGAGGGCAGGTATAGCAGCAGGATTGAAATGAAAATGCAGCTGCATGATATGGAAGCGCGTTTAAATGATGATCTGATTATGGGTAAGAGATCAGGAATATCTTTTTATCATTGAAAACTCAATAATCAATAAGATATAGGTGATAAAAAGTGAATACCGTAGCAATTCCCGTAGCGTATCATGACGAAATCGACGCATTGATAAAAAGTGGACACTACTCGAACACGGACGACTTTATAAAAGATGCCATTCGAAGCTTATTCGAATATAAACCTGTTATGAAGATCGATGCTGCAATCGAACTGTATAAAGAGGGGAAAGTATCACTTGGTAAAGCAGCCGAGATTGCCGGTATGAATACCATACAATTTAAAGAAGTGCTTGGAAACCGGGGCATAATCCGTGAAATTGGTTCAGGATCGGTCAAAGAACTGGAAGATAACGTTTCGCAGTTGGAAAAACTGATAAAATGATCGTAATCTTCGACACTGATATACTCAGTTGCGTTTGTAAAACAAAAATCTTTGATCTTATCAAGGAATTGTTCAAGGGCTGCGATTTTGTAATTCCTGTACGGGTATGCGAAGAATTACATGCTGCAAAAAAGCTTGGATACGATTTTGTAGACTATATGCTGGATCTTATAGACAATTCGGAAATATCAGTCTTACCATTGACAGCGGAAGAAATCCCAAAACTTGTGACAATCGAAAATGACTTAAATCTGGATTTCGGAGAGAGCGAAGCAATTGTCTTAGCTCTGCGAAAAGATTCCACATTGCTCTCAAATGACCACCTTGTGAAGAAAAGATGCAAAAACATGGATATCGAAATATTCAATCTGGAAGACATCATCTCATTTGCAATTGAAAAGCGCCTCATAAACAATATAGATAATTTGCTGCAGATAATAACGGCGATAGAGTTGAAAGACCGTGTAAAAGTCAGGAACAAGCAGTATTTACTTGAAAAACTATCCAAATAATTCAATCCTTTGATAAAGGCAACGAACATCACCATTTAGCCATCATTTATCACCTGGTTTCAAGGATTGATGTTATATCTAACCGTGATTGAAGCGCGTCGATTATCCTCCACCACGAAGCCGAATGTGGATCTAAATTTCAACCGCCGCCGGCAGCACCTACCACCACCCGGGCCCGCCGCACGCATCACAGAACACCCGCGCGCCGTCTGTCGCAGTACCTGGCTGGGGCGGGCGCGCTGCTCCTCGATCGCAGTGGGAGAGCAGAGGGGCGGCGGGAGAAGGAAGGGGCTAAACGGGGTTGAAATCAGTTCAATATTAACCACGGAGTGCACAGAGTATTTTCCACTCTGTCCTATTAACTTGAGGACAGTTGGGACAGTTAGTACTGGTTAATTAGCGAAGATATTGATAGAAAAGATTAATACAAATACTTCTATTAAGATTTAAATTTATTACAATCCGGATGTGATAATGCTCAAATGAAGAAAAACAATAATCTCGATGACGGTGCAGGATGGAAGAACGACAGATCAAAAGAACTATACGGCATTGATAACTGGGGCAGCGGGTACTTTGACATAAACCGTAAAGGCAACCTGTTAGTAAAACCGGATAAAGGCAAACATAATGTAGAGATACTGCAGGTGATAGAATACCTGAAAAAGAACAGGATAAAGCCGCCTGTACTGCTTCGTTTTCCCCAGATACTTGAAAGCAGGATAAGTGAATTATATGATTCATTCGGCCGTTCCATAGACGAGTTCCAGTACCAGGGCACCTATAAAGGCGTATTTCCCTTAAAGGTCAACCAGCGCAAGGACGTAGTGGAAGAGATCGTCAGGGTTGGCAGGAAGTACAACTACGGGCTGGAGGCAGGCAGTAAACCAGAATTTATCGAAAGCCTGTTCTTCAAACTGAGCCCGGAATCACTGCTGGTATGCAATGGGTACAAGGATAAGCACTATATCAAAACGGCGCTGCAGGCTACCCATTTCAGGAAGAACATCATACTGGTAATAGACCAGGTAAACGAGATCCACGATATTATTAAACAATCCAAAAAACAAAACGTCCACCCATGTCTGGGCATCCGCATACGGTTATATTCAAGAGGGAGCGGCAAATGGGTGGAGTCAGGCGGCGAAGCAGCCAAGTTCGGGCTGACAACCGGCGAACTGCTGGGTGCCATTGATGAGTTGAAGGCAAACGGCATGATTGAAAACCTTAAGATGCTGCATTTCCATATCGGCTCCCAGATCACAGAGATACGGCGGATACAAAATGCGGTAAAGGAAGCATCCAGGATATATGCCGAGGTCAAGAAGCTGGCCCCGGGACTGGAATACTTCAATATTGGCGGTGGGCTGGGTATCGATTATGACGGCAGCAGGACATCATCTGATGCCAGTGCCAATTACGCCATGCAGGAATATACCAACAATGTGGTGTTCACATTAAAGGAAATATGCGACCAGGAAGGTATCGAACACCCGACCATTGTATCTGAGAGTGGAAGGGCTGTGGCCGTATTTCATTCCATGCTTATAACCAATCTCGTATATGAGAAATCCATCATACATAATGGTGATCTTGAGGTCACTGGGGACGACCCCAATATCATCCGGAAATTCCACGACTGTTTTATGGAGATAACGGTGAAGAACTACCGCGAATATTACCACGACAGCCTGGAGTACAAGGAAGAACTTATCAACATGTTCAACCTGGGCCAGCTGGACCTGGCAGAAAAGGCCAAGGGTGAAGCACTGTTCTTCAGTATATGCCAGAAAATACACCGTTTTATCAGTCAGGCCGGGGACGAGTCCGAAGAGTTCGATTATGTGCGTAAATTAATGTCAAAGCGGTATATCGGCAATTTTTCACTGTTCCAGTCCATGCCGGATTTCTGGGCCATTGGCCAGTTATTCCCTATCGTGCCGATACAGAAATTGAACCGTCAGCCTGAATGTATGGGTACTATACTGGATATGACATGTGATTCTGATGGTGAGATCGATAGGTTCACAGATGTAAGGGACGTGAAGGATATGCTGGAGTTACATTCACTGGACAGGCACCCGTATTATGTAGCCGTGCTCCTTTTGGGTGCATACCAGGACGCCATAGGTGATCTGCATAACCTGTTCGGGGCTGTGCATGAAGCCCATGTGGTGGTGAAGGATGAGGATGATTGGGTCATCAAGAAGATTATCAAGGGGGACAATGTAAGTTCTGTGTTGAAACTGCAAAACCTCAACAGGGCAAGCCTGGTGAAAAGTGTCGAGTCATCTATAGAAAAGGCGGTGGACGATAAGGAGTTGAGTCCCCAGTCTGCTAAAAGCATCCTGAACAATATTAAAAAGGAGATCAATGATTATACGTATCTCGATTTTTAGTAGCTGCTTTTTGATTATAGATATGGTGGCGCCCCTTTACCCCAAATCTCCATCCTCTGCTCCGGAATACATACGGCCCTGTTTGATGCCTGGGGCTTGTTAGATATTCTAAAATGTGATATTGCAGTTATTAGTTAATTTGTATTAACGAAAAACATATATCAAGCTCTTTGTTACAGGTTCAGCATCTGTAAACATACTTCTTGATGCGAAAGAGACTCTTGCAGGCAGGATATTTTATTTTAAGCTTGATGTGCTGTCATTTGAGGAATTTCTTAGATTTAAGGGTAAAGATGTCGCTTTATTGAAAAAAGATGCAGATATATGGAAGCATTAGATAAAGGTTGACCTGGAAAAGCATGTGCTTTGCGTTGTGCATCAATGTCTATGTGACAACCCCGAAATCTTACTAATAATTGTAAAT
>PYCK01000145.1 GCA_009649835.1 Candidatus Methanocomedens sp.
AATATTTTACAATCCCCTTCCAGTTCAGTCATCCTGGTACATCTTAAGTGTGATCAGCACCAGTGCAACCACAGAAACCTTCCATTCACCCACCTCAACCCTCTCAAGCACCCAGTCCAGGGACCCGCCCACATCCCCGGACCTGCCGTCAAGGATCAGTGATTGTACAACCAGACAGGAAGTAGCCGTGTACCTCCAGTTATCATCCGTGCACTGCGACAAAAGCCACAAAGAATTACGCTGGATCTGGTCGGCCGTGCCTTTGGCATCCTGGTGTATCAGTGCCGAGTTTATCAGGGCGATAGTGCCCGGGTGCATCCATTTCCCTGAAAAGTTATTTAGCAGCCACTTCACCCCCTGCCTGTTCTGCCTGCCCATGATCCCAAGTGCGATAAGGGCATAACAGGTGTCATACACATCATCGTTCCACGAACCACTGTCCGATTGCATTTCCTCCAGCCAGTCCACCGTATCCTCACAGGAAATCCCGCATTCCATAAGTGCAGCACAAGCCCTGGCACTATCCCGCACCGGATTGCCTGATTCCCAGTGCTCGCCTGACCTGGCATGCTGCAGCCATTCAATTGCCGCGCTGGCATCCCGACCCCACAGGCACAATGCCTTTGCTATCTGTGACGCCTCTTTAACACTGGTGATCTGCACACTCCCCAGCCAGTCAAGGGCACGTTTTGAAAAGTCAGTTATTCTTTCAGGATACATTACACAATATTCCGGATTCACCAAATTAACAGTATCGATGTTTTTTTATCCTTTGTGACCATAATATGCAGAGACTGTCTGGAACAAAGGAGGCAGACAATGGAAGTAAAAATCGCGCCCCATGTGGACGAAATAATTAGGGCGCTTGGTACAACAGGCACAACAGTAAATCAGGCTATTATTAAAGAAGAACTTGCAAGGCTCCTGGAGTTCAAGGTGCCTGTGGAAGAGGCAAAAAGGAGCTTGCTTAAAAAATACGGGAATATCGATCTACCTTCCGTGAAAAAACTATCCGAGCTTGGCGCAGGGGAGCGAAATATTGAGGTCACTGCCCGGATTCTTGAGATCAATACCAAAGTCGTTGGCATCAAGGAACAGGAGCGTACCATCTTCATGGGCACCATGGTAGACGAAACCGGGGCACGGAGTTTTACTGCATGGGAGGATTTCGGGCTTGAAAAAGGAGATGTGGTCAAGGTCACTAACGCCTATGTCAGGATGTGGCAGGGCATGCCAGAGATTAATTTCGGTGCCAGATCGAAAGTTGAGAAATTAGACTCCAGCGCCCTGGAACCGCTCCTGTCAAAAGACCTGGAACGCCCTGTCCTGCTGGCAGAGCTGAAAGAGGGCGAACCTGCCGTTCATACTGTAATAAGGATAATGGAATCTGCTCAGCGGGAGATTAACACAAAGAACGGGCCCAGGACCATAGTAACAGGGACAGCAATAGATAGCACTGCCAAACTCCCCTTCACTTCATGGGTACTATCTCCCGAGCTTACGGCCGGGAATACAGTAGAGATCAAAAATGCATATATGAGGTCATGGCAAGGTATTCCTACTATCAATATGGGAGAATTCACTTCGGTCAGTCATTCAGAAACTCCAATAGATGACAGTGATATTGCCAGGGTAATGGACCACGTCCCAATCAGGCTTGATAAAATAACTGACAGGGACGGAGCTTTTGATGTAAGTATAGAAGGCAACATAATCTCTGTCAGGCCCGGTTCAGGGCTCATTACCAGGTGTCCTGAATGCAATAGGGTGATACAGAAGAACATCTGCCGAGTCCATGGTTTGGTAAAAGGCAGGAACGATATGAGGATAAAGTACATACTGGACGACGGTACCGGGGCCCTGACCGTAGTACTTGGTGCAGACCTTACCCAAAAGGTCACTGGCTATTCTATTGAAAAAGCCAGGGAAGTTGCCGGTGCGGACATGAACCTGTCTGCTGTTGAGGAAAAGATCAGGGGAAAGCTTATGGGACTGAGCATGCGAATGAGAGGTAATATGACCAAGGGCGAATACGGGATCACACTGGTGGCATCCGATGTAGAGGTAACTGAGATCAACCCTGCTGCCGCTGCCGCAGACCTGGTCAAAGAGATAGAGGGTGCGATTCATCATTCACCCGGGCAGGGGGATAGTGACCTATGGTAGAGAGGGAGGTTGCCTGGAGGGTCTTTGCCCATGAGTTCATTCATTCGGATTATTTCTTTCATGACGGGGATGAGTTCTCCCCCAATTACCTGGTCACTCCCACCGGTGCCAGGGTGAACCGGCTGTACTTTGTGGGTGTACTGACCGAGATCGATAATCTTGGCGCAGGTGAGGACATGTGGAGGGCAAGAGTGTCTGACCCCACCGGTGCTTTTTCTGTGTATGCTGGACAGTACCAGCCGCAAGCATCAGTATTCCTGTCAGGACTGGATGTGCCCTGTTTTGTGGCTATAACAGGCAAGGCCAGGACCTATGAACCAGAGGACGGGACTATATATACTTCGGTAAGGCCGGAAGAACTCAACACTGCAAACGACAGCATAAGGGACAGGTGGATAGTTGATACTGCCCGGCTGACCTATGAGCGCATAGGATTGGTCAGGTCTGCCATGGATTCAGGTCTTAAGGGTGATGAACTGACAGACATGCTTGTTCAATCCGGTGCCAGTCCAAAACTTGCCAATGGCATACTCAGGGCCGTTTCTCATTACACTGACCTGGACAAATACCTTAATACTCTATCAGGTGTGATCGTTGATGCATTGAAGAACCTGACATCTGCTGACCAGTACCCATCTCCGGGGACCGGGATTTCACACGCTATGGAAGAGGTTGCCAGAAGCAAGCCGGCAGATGCTATGGTGAAAGAGACACCTGCCCGGTATTCTATAGAGGATACACAGCCTGCCCAGTCCCCAGAACCTGCACAACCTACACAATCACCACAGCCTGCCCGGTCCACAGAACCTGCACAATCTACACAATCACCACACATTGTCCAGTCCACAGAACCTGAAAATGCCCGGGTGGCGGGAAAAGAGATCGACGATGGAACAACAGATAGTGAGCCCGCCAGACCTGAAGAGGACAAGCCCGAACCTGACGAGATGGTCTATGAACTGATGGGTATAATGGATAAAGGGAACGGCGTGCCGGTCACTGAACTGGTGGATGAATCAAAACGAAGTGGTCTTACCGATGAACAGGTTGACGGTGCTGTGAAGACATTGATGTCAGAAGGCAGGTGTTACGAGCCCAGGATAGGTGTACTTCGCAGAGTATGAAAAGGCAAATAAGAACAAACATTTAATATTTTATCATACATCTTAAAATCAAGAAAATGCTCACTTCGTTCGCATTTACTTGGAGTACATAATCTTATAGATAATATACATTAAAAAAAGTTTCATAATATCCCGTATATCAGGTGAAATAATGAAATCTGTTGAGGAAATTCTTAAAATAATCAGTGAAAAAGACGTCAGGTTTGTAAGGCTGCAGTTCGTGGATATACAGGGTATCGTCAAGAACGTGGCCATACCAGTGTCCCAGATCGAGAAGGCACTGGATCAAGGGATATCCTTTGATGGCTCGTCCGTTGAAGGCTTTGTCAGGATAGAAGAATCAGACATGGTCTTAAAACCGGATATTGATACCTTCCAGATACTACCATGGAGCCATGATGGTAACAGTGCCAGGATGATATGTGATGTCCACCTGCCGAACGGTGAACCTTTCGTAGGCGACCCCAGGTATGTGCTCAGGCGTGCCATGGAAGAAGCGGCTTTAATGGGTTTTGAGATGAATACCGGACCTGAACTTGAATTTTTCCTGTTTGAGAAAAAAAACGGACGCCCTACTACTATTCCACACGACTCTGCAGGGTATTTTGACTTCGGGCCTGTGGACCTGGCAGAAAATATTCGAAGGGAGATCGTGGTCGCACTGGAAGGCATGGGATTCGAGATAGAGGCCTCACATCATGAGGTTGCATCAGGCCAGCATGAGATCGACTTCAAATACGGTAATGCCCTTATCACGGCTGACAATGTGGTGACCTTTAAATATGTCACCAGGACAATTGCCAATAATATGGGATTGCATGCCACATTTATGCCCAAACCCCTGTTCAGTGAGAACGGCAGCGGCATGCACATCAACATTTCCCTGTTCAAGGATGGACAGAACGCTTTTTATGACCCTGATAGCAAATATGGCATCAGTGATACTTTAAGATACTTTATCAGCGGAATTTTGAAACATATTAAAGCTATTACTGCGATCACCAATCCTACTATCAACTCATATAAGAGATTAGTACCAGGGTATGAAGCACCTGTATATGTTTCATGGTCAGGGGCAAACCGGAGTTCGCTTATCAGGATACCTATGGCCAGGGGGTCGAGCACAAGGATAGAATTGCGCAGTCCTGACCCCTCCTGTAATCCATACCTGTCCTTTGCAGTCATACTTATGGCAGGACTGGATGGTATCAAGAATAAGATCGACCCAGGTCAACCGGTAGAGGATAATATTTACCAGATGAATGCAGAAGAGCGCCTCAAGCGAAATATCGATTCACTGCCAGGAACTCTCAGGGATGCACTGAACGAACTGGAAAGTGATGAGCATTTAATTAGATCCCTGGGTCCCCATGTTTTTAATAACTTCATGAGGCTGGGCCGTGCCGAATGGGAATCATACAGGATACAGGTACATGACTGGGAAATCCAGCGGTATATCAACATCATGTAAATAAGGTCTAAGTTATGAACACTTCAACTTCTGACCCCCAGGTGCAGCGAAAACTTATAGAGATTTTAAGGATTATCACTGAAAGTGATGGTGCTATCGGTGCTCGCATCATTGCTGACAAAATGAGGGAAAGAGGGTACCAGATAGGTGAGAGGGGGGTCAGGTACCATCTGAGGATACTGGACGAAAGGGGGCTGACCGCCAGGGAAGGATATTCCGGACGGGTCATTACCGAGAACGGATTGCAGGAACTGGAAGACGGACTCATAGGCCACAGGGTGGGATTCATAATCACCGCCATTGATGAACTGGTCTATAACACGGACCTGGATGTGGATACAGGGGAAGGCAACGTGATCGTGAACATGGCTCTGATCGATAAGGATGATTTTGATGATGCTATTGAGATTATTGCGGCAATAAACGAAACCCCGTACTCCATAAGCCCATATATCCAGGTTATTGAAGAGGACGCTATTGATTACAGGGTGCCGAAAGGGAAGGTGGGCATTGCTACCGTGTGCAGCATAACAATTGACGGGATACTGGCAAAGAACGGGATACCTGTAAACACGAAATACGGAGGCCTTATACAGATTGAGAACGGGACCCCTACCACGTTTTCAGATATGCTGTTATACAGCGGCACCACTATTGATCCGATGAAGATATTCATCAACAGGAGAATGACTTCGGTACTGGACGTGCTTGAGACAGGAAACGGTAAACTCCTTGCAAACATGAGGGAGATACCTGCTTCAGCTAAAGAGCATGCTATTGAGGTCCTTGACAAGGCCAAAGGTATAGATATCGACGGCCTGATCGGAATCGGTAAGCCCGGCAGTTCAATATTCAAGGCTCCTGTTGGCCCGGGAAAGATAGGATTGCCCATATACGCTGGCCTGAACTGTATTGTGGCAATAGAAGAAAGCGGTATTGATGTGTCGGTATTCCCCATATCCAGGATGGCTAATTATAAGAATATGACACGACTGTAGTTCTTCTATGGAAATCCGGGAAGGCTTACCAGACGATCTTGGAAGATTGATCGATTTCATGGAACTGGTCGACCATGAGTTTGTCCCGCCACTGTCCTTGCGCCCGGGCGGTATATACGACAGGGTATCGGGTACTCTTGCTAAGGTGGATTCTAATTTTCTTATTGGTGAGTCAAATGGAAGAGTGGTTGGCGCCGTGGGATACAGGAAGAACTGGAATGGGATAGAAGAAGTAATGGGGGAGGCATATATTTCATTCATTGCTGTTCATCCCGGGTACAGGGGGCAGAATATCGCAAGGTTGCTGGACCGGGCACTGGCAAAAAAACTATGGTCTGACTGGATGACACATGTCAACGTCACTACATGGTCCACAAACCCTGGTGCATACCGGATGTACCAGCAGCTTGGTTATGTCGTCTCAAAGACCTTGGAAGACCACCGTGGCCCGGGCGTGGATACTATCTATTTCAGGAAAAGTTTCAAGTGAACCGTGATATCATGCAAGGGCTTTTTTTATCAGGCTGGCATATACTGAACTGTCTACTGACTTTCCGGCCCATACCCGCTTCACATCACAGTTGTGGATAATGGCGGTCAGGGGCACTTTTTTATCTTCGTCAGGTGCGCCCTGGAAGAGCACTTGGTAAAGGGCTCCGGCCGGACTGTCTTCGCTTATCTCGAATATGGATATGGAATCACCGTACTTCTCATCCACGACCCGGATGTTGGCTTCATTGGCCAGGCATATCTTGCAGGTATCCTCTCGCTGGCGATCACGCATGATGTTCAGCAAAACCGGTTTTGGAACTGCGCAGATGGCTTCTACCACCTGCTTTAGAGGTGCATATCGTGACTCGACCAGGTTATCCACACTGTCCCCTAACTGCTCCATGACCTCATCACTGGATATGGAATGCTTGGCGGCAAGTGATTCTACGAGCCTGGTTTTGAAGGATTGTCTGTGTTCGTCAAGTATTTTTTGCAGGTCCAATGATATCACGCACCTGGTATGGATGTATTGATAGAAATCCCATTATATAAATAAATTGCAGGAAAAGTCTGATAACGCTAAAAGGATTTTGCTGTACCTTCATTGGAATGGATCTTCAATAATACCACACTAGACTTATATAGTTTTTTAAATATTAAATACACTGTAAATGTCTGATAGTACTACACAAGATTCCGCCAACAACAGCCTTGAAGTAAATGTGGAAATGGATATCCGGGATTCCCATTTCATTTACACCCAGACTGTTAACTCATCAAAGAAGACCCTGGACTACGACTACAAACGGTGCAACGGCTGCGGGATATGTATCGATGTATGCCCTGCAAATGCGATAGAGGCAGGCCCGCTCTTTGAGATAGCTACAGGTATGGACGCACCGCCGGTGATCATCGACCAGACCAAATGCACCTTTTGCGGCATGTGCGCATCCTTCTGTCCGGTAAGGGCTATCAGGATGGACATAGACGGCCAGGATATACTTGATAATCCCGACTTCTCAAAACTGGATTCAACGGTGGTCATCAATGAGAAATGCCTGCCCTGTATGTTGTGCGAAAAAGCCTGCCCCCAGGAAGCTATTAAACTGGAACTCACTTTTCCCACAAAGGAAGAAGTAGCCCCATTCAAAGAAGGGCAAAAAGGTGAGATCGCAGTGGATATGGACAAGTGCAACTTCTGCGGCATGTGTGCACACCTCTGTCCTGCCTTTGTACTGGTGGAGCAAGAGCCAACGCCTGATAACCCTGTACCGTTCCAGGACCTGCTCATCGACCTGGATAAGTGCGACTACTGCAGGATATGCGAGGATTTCTGCCCTGAGGATGCCATTAAGGTGGAAGGGAAACTGGAGGCACCTGTGCCCAAGATATCAGGTACTGTGACTATTGATGACGAAAAGTGCAGCAGGTGCGGCTGGTGTAAGGCTGTCTGTCCTTATGAAGCAGTGGATATAGTAAAACCATTTGAAGGGGAGATAGAACTTATCGAGAACAGGCTGGCTGATTGTGACCCGGTGGGCTGCCATGGATGTTTCAATGTATGCCCTGCACATGCCTGGTATGTGCCGGCTGATAAGAAAATTGACGTGAAAAAGGATTACTGTATTTACTGTGGAGCATGCGAGAAGGCCTGCCATGTGTATGCAATAGATGTAGAACGCTCTGGTGTGCAGCACACTGAAGTAAGGGATCTGCCATGGTCGTCCCAGTGGAAGAATGCCATCAATGCGATCAAGACAGGTGATAGGTCAAGACCCGATACGAAGCGCAGGGTCGAGATGGAGTTGGTGGGACCTGTGCGTCCTGAAGTACATGAGATCGATCTAAGGGAAAGACATGAACATCTTGATGAGATACGCTCAAGGCTGGACAACCTGATGCCAATGCTTTGTGATGCGAAAACAAGGTATGAATGGGAACGGCATAACTCCGGCTCGGTTATAAAGAGGATCAACAGGA
>PYCK01000146.1 GCA_009649835.1 Candidatus Methanocomedens sp.
GCCGCAGGCTTATGCCTTGCAATAAACAACCCTACCTTAGCAGCCTGCACCAGCGGTGTTCCCTTAAGCGATGACAGGTCCCGCCCGGCAAACACCGAAACCACAGTATCGATCTCCTCATTCGTCATCTTGCGAACAAGTTCCAGGCCCATGCGCCCCATCCAGTACTCGCTGGCAAACTCCCCCCTCCAGCGTTTGACATATTCCCGCAATCTCCCAGCCGTTACATCACCTTCAGCAACCGCAGCCGCAGCCACCTCACCGCATATCTGCCCGGCCCGCATACCGTAGCCTATACCGCTCTGGCCAGCCGCGCCGCCAGCTACCATAAACCCGTTGGCGACTAACTGGCGCGGGACCGTGGCTATAGGGTCACCCCCTGTATGCGTGGCAATTATCTCGATATCATCGATATCATACCCCTTCATCCTGGCGAACATCTCAAGCCACCTGTCAAAAAAGGCAGAAACATCCCTGCCGTGACGCCTGACATATACTCCCAGTGTGGCCAGGTCACGCCCGGCCGGTGAATATGTGGACTTCCAGCCAGGTGAGTGGTCCCCTATATAATATTCGAACATATCAGGCTCACCGATACCGGGTGCCCTGACCTCCGCCTCCACGGCCCAGGCAATATCTCCCGGATACCGTGTGGTCTTAAGCCCCATCCGGGCCGCAGTCTTTGACTCTATACCGTCAGCCGCTATTACCAGTTTTGGGATAAGGATACCATCAGATGTACTTACCTTGAATTGGGACCCGGCCCGCATCACCGAAAGGGCTTCCGTGCCTGTTTGCACATCCACCCCTGCTTTTAATAGTTCATCCCTGTAATGCCTTTCAAACCGCTGCCGATCTATGTAATATCCAGGGGTCTCTATCTCGATACTAATGCCTCCGGGCGAGATTATCTTCATACCCCGCAGCCGGTTCAGTACATACTCATCCAGGATCGGCTCGAAGCTACGGTCCATCATGAACTTGAAAAAGGTATTTGCGGGATGGGGCGGGTGTCCCATATCCTCCTTACGGTCCAGTAGTGTCACACTTGCCCCCTGCAAAGCCGCACTCCTGGCAGCCATCACCCCTGCAGGACTGGCACCGATCACCACAATACCGGCATTCTCATTCAATTGCTAACCACTCCGGTATTACCAGATAAAAGGATATCCGGCAGACTCAATAAATATCAGGAGCAGCACATCGATTATCAGGGAGCCGAACATCACACCCCTGTACCTGGAACCTTGCAGGAATAACTTACCCCCCCTTTCAGGGAGAGGATTTTTAATAAAGTCAATCGACTGCCACAGTATCCAGCCGCCGCCAAGTAGTGCACCTGCAAAATACAACGGACCCAGGTGGGCGGTATACCCTATAACCAGGGATGCCGCAACACCTACTAACCAGCACATGAATATGAACTTCGAAGTTGCAGGTACCCCGAACGTCACAGGCACGGTTGGTGCGCCTTTGGCACGATCCCCTTCCACATCCCGTGCCACGCCGCTAAGGGTAAAGCCCCAGTCGGTAACGCATATCATTAGTCCTAAGAATACCGCAGAGAGTGGCAGCAACACACCATCGTCAGGCGCATACGAGTGTACTAAGCCGAGATTGAGCACCCCTGCAGGATCGAATGCAAGCCAGACACCTATCGGGACCAGCCCGTATGAGATACCAACAGGAACAAAACTCAGGAAAGTGGACCGTTTTGCCACACTTGAATAAAGGGTAATAACGCCCGCAGCTATAATAAAAACAACCAGTGATTCAGGATTTAAAAAGGCAGCAACGGTACTGGCGATCACCATCAGTACAAGGGCATAGGTCAGTGCATTTTTGCGGCTGATCCGTGAGGATGGCAGCGGCCGGTTCGGGAGATTGATCTTGTCGATATCCACATCGCAGTAATCATTGAACACATAGGAACTGGTAATTGCAAAATATGCACCTACAACTGCCAGGATGAACGGGAATAAGGGTGGCATACCTCCGCTGATGAGATATGCTGCAAGCAGGGCACTGGCAGCGGGAAGTGCCAGGTCCATATCAGCTATCTCGGGTCGCAGCATATCGATATACGCACGTACCATATTGCGGTTTTCATTATTAGTTGACGTTGGCATGAGTATCACGTTATTTAAGAAATACAGGATGCCCTGTAGATTTGTGTTATACTATATCACCATTTATATTAAATGATGAATTTCAGGTTCTATGCAACAATATACTATAAATGCATATTATTATTGCTATTGTAATTGCATGGAATCCTGGAATTTTTCCACCAGCATTCGTATGAGCGGGTGTACCAGATGTATCATTGGAATTATCAGGTAGTTGGGTAGGTATGGGTGTTGGGTCTGCAAGTCCGGGCTGGTAGTACTGGTAAACAGGGGAAAATGTAACAATATCGGTATCCTCTCCCGAGTATATCCCGGATACTTCCAGGCTGAATATGACAGTTTCGTTAGACCCGTTTGTGCTGGTATTGTAATAAAAAACTTCATTATTGGATAAAATGCCTGATTTGACCACAGCATTATTGAGTTTCAATTGCACCCAGGCCTTCTCACCATTTCTATCAACATTTTTAAGTGCAAAAGCATAATCCTGGTAAAATGTCCAGGTCTGGCCTGTAGACAGATAGAAGCCAGTGCCGTTGAACAGCGTTTCCTCCTGTGCTTGTATACCTGGAACAAAAGCCAGTATAAGTAAAATGATAACGATGATATGCCTGCCCGTTCTCCCGATTTTCATGGTCACACCTGAAATGTTGTCCAAATGCAAATATTTTTTGTATGAATGGTATTGTATAAATGGTATTTTATGAACAGTATTGCATATCAAGACGTTTACTTGTGGTCACCCACAAGATCAACCGCAACTTATAGAATGTACGCTACTCCCCTCTCCCGAACCGTTTTGTCAGCCACTTCTCGATCTCGATCACAAAAAATCCCGGCAGCGCAACCAGTATCATGAGCCCCCACCAGTCGAGCGGCAGGGGTGCCGTTCCGAGAATGGCATTTCCGATCGGATGGTAGATGATCCCAAGTTGCATAGCAATAGTGATCGCAATCCCTGCAAGCATCCACCTGTTTGAGAACGGACTGAACGTGAATGCAGATTCTGTGATCGAACGTGCGGTAATAACGTAGCAGAGATGCACCAGTATCACGGTGGTGAATGCAGCGGTTTGCGCCTGTCTGAGCAGATGCTTGATCTCATCAGTATCCAGGTTCAGGGTTCCATCGACCGCAGGCATCCCGTAGTAGTAGTATATCACAAACCCTGATATCGCCATCACAAGAGAGATCAATCCAACCTTCTTGAAGAATGGGGAATCGGTTATCCGTTCATCCGGATTCCTCGGAGATTTTTTGAGCAGATCCTTTTCCATCGGTTCTTTGATGAGCGGCAGTGCGAGTGCTACTGCATCGAAGAGATTGATCCAGAGTATCTGCACAGGTTCGAGCGGAAGGCGCTCGTGGAAGAGTACTAAAAATGGGGCAAGCAGGATCGCGCCCAGAACCAGCAGCGCCTGTCCGCCATTTGTCGGGAGCGTGTATAAAATAACCTTTTTAATATTGTTGTAAACATACCTTCCCTCTTCCACCGCAGCAACGATCGTTGCAAAGTTGTCATCGGCAAGGATCATATCAGAAGCTTCCTTGCTTACCTCGGTTCCGGTGATCCCCATAGCAATCCCAATGTCTGCTGCTTTTAGTGCAGGTGCATCATTCACGCCATCACCTGTGACCGCTACGACGTGTTTATGTTTTTGCAGTGCCTTTGTGACCCTGAACTTGTGTTCGGGTGCTACCCGTGCAAATACCGATACCTTTTCCACGACATCATACAGTTCATCATCACTCATTTGCGACAACTCATCCCCGGTGATCACCCTGTCTGCATTGATCCCGAGTTTGCAGGAGATGGCTTTCGCTGTTAATGCATAATCCCCTGTCATCATCACAACCCGTATTCCTGCACTCCTGCATTTTTTTACCCCATCTATTGCCTCTTCTCTTGGCGGATCGATCATCCCCTGGATGCCAAGAAAAACCATATCCTTAAGATCGCTTTGGTCAATTGATCTTTTATCAGTTATCTTATATGCCATGGCAAGCAGCCTGAGTGCTTCTTCTGCCATCTCATCTGCTTTTTCAAGTATTTGTTCCTTATCTATCGGTTCGATGCTTCCATCTACCATCCGGGTCTGGCACATCTCCAGGACCCGCTCAGGCGAGCCCTTCACAAATATGATCTGCTTTTCATCTTCCTCATGCAGCGTAGCCATATATTGTTTCTCGGATTCGAAGGGTATTTCGTCCAACCGCAACAATTTGTCTTTGATACCTGCTTTCATTGCACAGACCAGCAGTGCGCCTTCGGTCGGGTCTCCGATGATGGAATATCCATCTTCTTCCACAATACTAGCATTATTACAAAGGTAACTTGCTCTTAATGTTTCAATCAACTCTTCACTCATCCGGGACGGGGTAAATTCGCCTTTTGGCTCGTATCCAACCCCACTTACCATGTAGTCCCTTTCACCTGAATATATCCGCGATACTGTCATCTGGTTCTTGGTGAGCGTCCCGGTCTTATCCGAACATATGACAGTGGTGCATCCAAGGGTTTCTGCAGCAGGCAGCCTCTTGATGATTGCATTTTTTTGCGCCATTGCGGTCACACCGAATGCCAGTGCCATCGTTACCACCGCAGGCAGTCCCTCTGGTATCGCAGCTACCGCCAGGGACACTGACGCGAGAAACGCATACACTACATCGTAACCGAACCATACTGCCAGTATAAAATTAAGACCCGTGATTAAGAGAATTGCAATGACAAGGAACCTGGTGAAGTCTGCTAATCTCCTTGTAAGCGGTGTTACAATCTTCTCTGTTTCCTGTATCAGTTTTGCGATCCTTCCAATCTCTGCCTGCTCCCCGGTCCCGACAACGATTCCGGACCCCGTTCCTTTTGTAATGAACGTGCCGCTGAATGCCATGCACTTTTGGTCTGCAATTGTTGCGTATTCCATAATCGGGTCTGTGTGCTTGGTCACAGGCACGGATTCTCCTGTGATGGCTGCTTCATCTGCGCTTAAGTTCCTTGCGTGGAACAGCCGCATATCTGCAGGAACTTTATCCCCGCCTTCCAGGATCACGACATCCCCCGGGACCAGTTCCCTTGCTGGTATGACATTCTTTTTATTGTCCCGTACCACAGTGCACTCGGGTGTTATCATCTTCCCAAGCGCTTCTACCGATGCCTCGGCTTTTCCCTCCTGGATAAAACCGATGATCGTGTTTGCAAGAACCACGGCAAGAATAACCACAGTATCTATCAACATATCCGCACCTTCCCAGATATAAAGAGCACTTGTGACTGCGGCACTGGCTAGTAGAATGTAGATAAGCGGACTGTTGAACTGCATTAAAAATCGAATAAGAGCACTGCGTTTCTTGAATTTCAGTTCATTGTATCCATAACGTCCAAGTCTTGCTTTTGCCTCATCCGTGGTCAGTCCTGAAGGTCCTGACTGCTGGGTTTCGAAAACCTGTTCCACAGATAGCTGATACCATGTGGTTTCATTTGATGATACGGATTTTTTCATTGCTCTCAGATTTTATATGACGCTATGTCACTAAATATATATGCCAGTAAAATAATTTCATTCACCAAAACATAGCTATCCC
>PYCK01000147.1 GCA_009649835.1 Candidatus Methanocomedens sp.
CCAGAAAACATTACATGGGTTGTAACTGAAACATCAGGTATGTACAAGGTATTAAAGGACAGTACCGAAGTTGTTTCACTCACACCATATACAAACGGAGAAGAACTTAAGGTGCTGATCGATACCTCTGCTTTAGGAAGCTGGTACTATAATATCATTGTAAATGATACTTCAGGCAATGAGGTGAGCGATGAAGTAAAAATTACAGTTCAGAAACAAGCACCGCCAACTATCAACATCACATATCCTATTGATGGATACTCCACTACTTCCAGTTCTGTTGATATCATTGGTGTTGTTGATGGAACCGGTTCAACTCCGACGGTAACTGTAAATAATAAAACTGTAGAGGTCACACCGACAGATGGTTATGCCGGGACTTTTTCAGTGTCTGTTTCCTTATCGATCGGGGATAATTTGATAAATGCAAATGTAACTGATGCAGCAGGCCTGAAAGAAAATGATTCAATAACAGTGACACGAAAAAAAGTTAGTAGTGGCGGTGGCGGTGGCGGCGGCGGCACCTCTGGTGAAGAATATAAAAATATAGAGGTCTCAGAGACCGAAAGAGAATATGTTAATAAGGATTCAAAAGTCAGTTACAGTTTTGATATGGAAGGCAATATAATCAGACATATTAACTTCACAGGTAAAACAAGCTCCGGAAGGATTGCAGTAAAAATTGATACATTGAAAGACACTTCCACCTTGGTAGACCATGCCCCCCAGGGTAAAGTATTCAAGAACATGGGCATCTATGTTGGAAACCTTGGCTGGGCAAGCCCAAATAATATTGCCAATCCGACCATCAGGTTTATTGTGCATAAATCGTGGGTAAATGAAAATAATATAGACAAATCCACGATCAGATTGAACCGCTACAGTGATGGAAAATGGAATCCCTTGGAAACCGATCTGATAGATGAAGACCAGGATTCCCTGTATTTCGAGTCGAAAACACCAGGTTTTTCCCAATTTGCGGTAACTGGCACCGAAGCGTCTGCTGCCCAAGGTGGTGAAGGGGAAGTTGTCGAAAAACCAACAATTGTCGTGGAAAGGCAAGAGCCTGTAACTGAGCAAACACCAGACGAGAAAGATACAGGCATCCCGGGTTTCAGTCTACTGACCGGTTTTACCATCATGCTGGTTGTAGTGCAGTTATTGCGCAGGAAAAAATAGTAGGGCAATAGTAGGGCAGGTATCCATGCCCTACAATTTCCGTATTTTTCTAATATTTTTTACAATAAATCAATGCGAACAAATTCGAAAACCTTTAATACAAAAAATCCTAATAATTAAAATATAACGGCCGTCGCAATTGATATTATTTGGGAATAATATATTTCATCGTAAAAAAATTAGGTTTTGCAAAATGTACAATAGGTTAGCTATTGTCCAAAACCGTCAAGTATGTCGAAAAATGAACCAGTGGCAAATAATTATTCTGCTAATACAAAATGCTGCGGTCCTGAAATGTTAACATTAACGGAGGAAAATAAAATGATAAGAAAGGGACTTATTTATTTAACGACAACTCTTATGATTTTGCTGTTGGTCAGTTTAGCTATGGCTGTAATCCCGCCACCACCAGCTAATCAAGAAATTGGAATATATGATACTGTATTTACTGGTTTTACTACCGAAGAATGCAAGGAATGCCATACTCCGCCTCTTGCAGACAGACATCATTTGCTGGTAGAGGAGGGCTATAAATGTTTGGACTGCCATTCATTGACCGGAGGCGAGTTCGATGCTTTCAGGGACTGCGCGGATTGCCATTTAATATCTCCGCACCATGCAACAAATGCTGCCCAGGAGTTTAGATGCAGTGAGTGCCATGGTGATTTCGTTGATGACTATAATGATGGACACGTAATACCAACCTATGATACATCCATGATTACACCTGATTCCAGCTATAAGTATATAAATAGTGCAACAGGATTGAAAATTGGTGGTTGTGAGGCCTGCCATGAACCAGATTCATCGGTCGATCCAGCAATTGAATCAAACCCTAATACCCACCACAACCTGACCTATTTTTCAGAAAATAATTGTGCTCTTTGCCATGGAAACGAAGGAGCGAGCCTTGATATAAGATTATGTGAAAGATGTCATGGTGTCAAGTCATTACATAATATCCAGTATGACTACGATAATACTATTGGCGATCTTGGATATGGTCACATTGGTGATGATTGGGATTGTTGGGGATGCCATGGATGGACTGAGCTTGATATTTCCAGTGCATCTTCTCTAAGCGATGCTTTATCAACAATCTCCACTTCAGAAGATGAAACGTTCTCCATGGTACCTCCCAATGGCACAGGAGTAACAGTTCCGTATATCGACACGGTTGATCCCTGTGCAATAACAGCGGGTCAGGATACGACCATAACAATCTATGGTACTAGCTTCATAAACGAATTTAATGGAACAATCTATACTTGCAATATTGTCCTGGATAACGACTTGCTAATAGAACCAGTGGTAATAGAACCGGATTCCAATACTACAACAGAAATTGTAGTGACAATCTCAGCGGGGACACTGGAACCAGGTAATTATGATTTATGGGCAGTAAAGAACGGGGATGTGAAGAGTAACAAAAAATCATTGTCTGTTCTACCGGAAATACCACAATTCATAATCGTAGAAAGCGAGATTGTGGAATAACTCCCCAGGTATTGCTGAAGAATAATGTAGGGATCTGGTACCAGACCCCTACCTTTTTTTTATAAAAAAATGTATAATCTCAATTTTTATGCTTAAGAAAATCCAAATGAACATAGGATTTTGCAAAAACATAAGCAAATCAATATCGATGCGAAGAAATATTTTCATAGTCCTGACTTTCCTGCTGATATTATTAACAGCCAGTATTGATAATTCCCAGGCACTGGTAGAAGAAGACTGTGAGGTTTGTCATAATTACAAGGTGCCAGACAGACACCATTTGCTTGTAGAGAACGAGGGATATAAATGTGATAACTGCCATGAAAAAGATGATGCAGGGGAAATGATTGCAATCCGTGATTGTCTGGTTTGTCACCCCATTCCTGCAGAAATAAATCATGGAGATAATTGTACAGACTGCCACCTGGAAGGCGGCAACTATACAGCACGTAACCGGAATGGTTCCATAATCAGCAAAACAGGTTTTTTAAATAGTTCCCATAATAACATTACAGGAAACTTTAGCAATAGCAACTATACAGAGATTTCAAAAGTCTGCTGGGGATGCCATATTAATTATGCTGACCAGCTGACCAATACCGTCCATTTGAATATTTCCTCCCATCTGCCTTCATGTGAAGATTGCCACGATGCTGACATACCATTGAACAGTAATAATTTACGAATAAATCCAATACAAATACCTGAACATCAGCCCCTTGGCGAGGATGTTCAGACTGACACCTCAACCAATTGTGCATTCTGCCATAACAATTCATTATCTATTCCAGTTCCAACTACCAATGTCACACATAATACAGCAAGGAACTTTGTATCTCATTATCTCGATACCGACCAGTTAATGACAACAACAAATAACACCACTGAATGTATGTGGTGTCATTATGAAAATAGTGACAATGTCTCATGGGGCAAGCCCATAAATCCAAACAGTTCCAGTAAGATCAACCACACTTTCCTGAATATCACTAACAACAATAACTGCTACCCATGTCACTTCTTTAAAAGCGATGTTGCTGCGCCATTTACTTTCCATGAAATAAATATGACTCCAGGCGCTGGAAAAGATTGCCTGGGCTGCCATGACCTCAATACAACAATTGAAGTTCGTGAAAAATACCGGATCGATGTACCTGCCATGAACGAATCAGAAGCCATTCATTTTGACCTGAATCGGGGATCGGCAGTAACCGTCAATGAAAATAACGTACGGTGCTGGGCATGTCATGGTGAAGGGGATGGTTCAGAAGCCAGCCAGCCACGAAGTCATTCGCCTTTAGTCCACAACCGCAATCCCAGGAACTGCAGCAATATGGACTGCCATAATGTTAATCAGTCCGTTTTTAATGAACCCATGGTGCATGAGCATTTCAAGAATGTGGATGAGATCGACGAAAATGTTAGTACGGCAGTAGATTGTCCGGCGTGTCATTTAAACAGCATCGTATCTCATCAAGATAATATCATCCCTTCCGATACATCACTGGTATCCCATTACGGCTCAACTTCGGATCTGATCAATACAACGAGTTGTATTTACTGCCACCTTGATGAGGATAATGCAGAAGAATGGGGTGATGCACCTGATCCAACAGATAACATCTCCCGTTTTTCAGATACAGATTGGGAAATAAAATTGTATGTTGGTGATAAATGGCACCTTGGTAATCGTTACTTCCTGACATTTGATGATATTGCTGTCGATGGCGACAGTGCTCACCTGCGGTTATACCAGGGTGATATTTTACTTGAGGATATTGTGATAGATGATGGCCAGAACTATACCTATGAAGCCGATTTCCTTGATTCGGATGATGATCTGGTTACTTCTGATGTATTTAAATTAAACTTCACTGCCATATTCAGGAGTTCCAGGACAAAGATGGTAGAAGTTGAAGCAAGACTCTGGAAACGCATTCATCCGGAGGATGATGATGCTGCCTGTTGGGCATGCCATATGGATGATCATGTAATTGATCAGAACAAATATCTTGTACTTGATGAAGATGAAGACCAAATTTATTACGTTGAAAAATTATTAGATTTCTCAGACGACGAAACTCATGATAAAGAGATTCTCTTCCCCAAACACCTTGTGTTCGAAGAAGGAGTCAATATGAGTCTTGAAGTTGATGGGGATTATACACTTACTGCTAAAGAAGTAGACATCAATGGCAGGAGTGCATTCATGACACTGACCAAATCAGGGAGTTTGGTCGAGGAAGGGGTCTACAAAGAAGGAGAGTATCTGGAATATGAGGAAGACCTATCCTATGAAGGGCATGAGATCTACGATGTAGTTACTTTTTCAGTCTATATCGATAGTGTATTTCACGGACACAATTACGACGCAGTGATTATTACTGATGTCAAGGTTTTCTCAGAACTCATGGGAATGGATGATGATGAGATATTGGGAGGGTATAATACCAGCCAGCTACATATCAATGATACTTTTTCAATTGGCGGAATCCCGGATACATTCCATGTGCCATTATTGAACGAAGGACTGGATGGCGGTTCTGATTGTATCTATTGTCATGATATCAGTAATGGTTTTGGCGTATCATCAGTCAATGCCATACAGAGCCGGTTGGGAGGTCACAGCCAGCTCAATTCGGGCAGACGAACATACCTTGCTAATAATGATATCAATAAAGCTTGCTGGGCCTGCCATGGTGAAGGAAATGACCCGGGCAGACATCCTGCTGATTACTTATATCCAAGACAGTGTGAAGATTGTCATGTTGAACTGGAAATACCAACTTATATTGCAGTTGATCTAAGCGATGAACCACACGGTCAGGCTGAAGATTGCAACCGCTGCCACGGAGGAGATTATCCGGGACTGCATGTAATCAATACCTTCGAACCATTGACACCGTATGTAGAGAGGATAAATGCCAGGCCGGAAGTGGTTAAGCCAGGTCAACCAGTGGAAGTGGATATCACTGCCACAGCCGGTTGGAACATGAAGGTAAGGGCCATAGAATATTTCATAGATAGTGATGGTTTGCCAGGAAACGGTACGCAGGTTTTACCGCATGATGGAATATTCGACGAACAGATGGAAGAAGCTGGATTTATTATTAATACCACCGGACTTGAATTGGGCAACCATACTGTATATGTTCACTCGATGGAACGAGATAATAAATGGGGCCCGGTCAACAAGGTTGAATTCTCAATAGACCAAACAGCAAGTTCGGCAGGGCAGCCAATTGAGAAAAAAACAAATCTGCTGGGACTAATATCAATATTATTATTTGTTGCCGGGTTTACATTTTTCCGTAAAGAAAAACCTTCCTTCAAGACTTTGAAAATCCTGCTTGGGATTACCATTATATTATCAGCCATCATTGGATTAGGATATATTTTACAGATGGATGGGTCTAATCAACTTTCCTCAGTACGAGATTACCAGGAGTTAGGTATTTCCGGAGATGATTGTGATGAATGCCACATTGAAATAATCAACAATAGATCTCTGGAACCGGGCAGGCATTCAGATTTACAGTGTGTTTACTGTCATCCTGTGCATACACATATCGAATCATGTATCAACTGTCATGCACCGCATGGCATTGGTTTGACGTATGAAGATTGTTTAAATTGTCATCCTGCCCATATTCCACATGAAATTGATTATCCTGAAAGTGTTTCAAATAACAACTGTGCTTTATGCCATGAAGCTGTGAGTACAGCACTTGAGTCAAGCACCACGAAGCACAGTACTCTTCAGTGTGCATATTGCCATTCAATTCATGAAGACATCCCAGAATGCAATGCATGTCATGAACCCCATACTCAGGATATGAGCAATAATGATTGCCTGGAATGTCATCCTGCCCATGACCCTGTCGTCATTGAAATGCCAGCAGACACCCAGGATAGTGTCTGTGCAGCATGCCACAACGACATTAATTCCACCTTATATGAAAGTGAAACAATACATGAAGAACTGGGATGTGTTTATTGCCATCCTGACCATAGATATTTGCCAACTTGTGAATCATGTCATGGATTACCGCATCTAAAGGCAATACATGAAGATTATCCAGTATGCATGCAATGCCACATTATTTCACATGATGTGAAAAATATCATGTTTACAAAATAAACAAACATAACCCCACTGTTGGGATTACGAGACTTTTTAATTTATTCTGGCTCAATAGGTCATGGCAAAAAAGATTAACCGCAGAGGACGCGGAGGATCGCAGAGGGTTGTTATTTTTCTCTGCGTCCCTCTGTGTACTCGGCGGTTTTCTGGATCGTCCAGAAAATAATAAAAAGTCTCGGGATTACCTAATTCTCAACTCTGAAAAAAACTGTAAAAAAAGTACATGGGAAGCCTTTCACAACTCCCCCATCCAGCCTTACACTTCGTAATCCTTAAGACCAGGTGCCTGTTTCGGTCCGGTTTGTTCCTTGGTGGCTGCAATCACATCATCGATACGCAGTATCATGCTGGCAGCCTCTGATGCCGAATCAATTGCCTGCAGTTTGACCTTCAGGGGCTCGACAACACCCGCAGCTTTCATATCCTCTATTTCATTAGCAAACACATTAAGCCCGGCATACTTCTCGCCTGCCTCGTGCCTGCTCTTAAGTTCCACAAGTTTGTCAATATGGTCAAGGCCGCTGGTCTCTGCCAGGGTTACGGGTATCACCTCAATAGCCTCAGCAAACTTATTCACAGCCAGCTGTTCCCTGCCCTTCAATGAAGCAGCATATTCCCTCAGGCGCAGTGCCAGTTCGATCTCAGGCGAACCTCCGCCTGCTACTACACGCCCGTCCTCCAGTACAACACCCACTACCATGAGGGCATCGTGCATGGCCCTGGCAAGGTTGTCTACCACCTGCTCGGTACCGCCTCTCAGGATTATGGATATGGTCTTCTTGTCGGGGCAGTTACGGATAAAGATCATCTCGCCGTTGCCAACCATTACCTCTTCCACAACACCGGCAGTGCCCAGGTCGTCGGGGGTCATTTCATCAAGATTAGTGATTATACGGCCGTTGGTACACTCAGCCAGTTTTTTCAGTTCATTGAAATTCACCCTGTGGATCACAAAAATACCAGCCTTGGCAAGATAATGGCGGGCAAGTTCATCCACACCTTTCTTGCAGAACACAGCATTTGCACCGCTGTTTATCACTTTGTCCACAACTTCCCTGATCATTTGTTCTTCACGATCAATAAAAGCCCGGCGCTCGGTCACACCTGTGAGGGTTATTTCACTCTTGAATTCCGTCGACCTTACCTCGATGGGTGTGGCAAGGATGGCAATCCTGGGGTCAACAACCCGTTTGGGCATGCTCTGGTGAGTTCGTGTCCTGTCGATGATCAGGCCCTCCACCAGTTCGGTGTCCTCCATTTCACCCTCTACCCTGCGCTCCATCTGGATATCCTTAATATCCACGGTATCCTTACCGTCCACTCCAGTCTTGAGAATGGATTTGACCGCCCTGACCACCAGTGGTGCCAGTACATCCTTGGAAGATTCAGCACCTTTACCGGTAAGGGCAGTGCCTGCGATATTGATAAGAGTATCTTCATCATCCCCTGAGATATCAGATGTAAGTCCTTCAAGTATCTCATGGGATTTACTTGCAGCCAACGCGTATCCTGCAGTAATGGTAGTGCTGTGCACATTCAGATCCAGCAGGTCTTCCGCCTTTGCCAGCAGTTCCCCTGTCAATATGGCGGCTGTTGTGGTACCGTCCCCTACTTCGTCGTCCTGGGTCTTGGCCACTTCCACCACCATCTTGGCTGCCGGGTGTTTGATGTCCATCTCGTCCAGGATGGTAGCTCCATCATTGGTGATGGTTACCTGACCTGCCGAGTTCACAAGCATCTTATCCATGCCTTTGGGTCCCAAGGTTGTCCTAACAGCTGATGCGACCACCTTGGCCGCCATGATATTGCCCTTTTGGGCTTCGCTGCCCGTAGTCCTCTGTGTCCCCTGTCTAAGTATCGTAATTGGCTGACCGCCTAACTGTGCTGCCATTGATATTCTCCTGAGATATTTTATTGAAATATTCTACTGATAATTATAAACCAAGTATCGGAATTCGATTTTTGTATGTTTGAACTTCTATATTTAGATTGTGGTACGTTCTATTTCCACACCATATATCTGTTCAGGGTTATCCTTGTGTATCTTCCAGAATACATCGTCTCCCCACTCACCAGCTAACGCAAGGGTCTTGCGGGGTATTGTCCTCGGTCCAAGCACCGCACCCGGACGCAGGGGGTCATCAATATAGTCGGTTTCCATCATGAACCTGTCCCCCTGCGAAAGTGATTCCTTTATCATGCCCTTACCAGCAAGCACCCCCGGCCATAAGCCGCACCTGGCAAATTCTACCACCATCGGGGGTGAAAAGTGCTTGATAACCTTCCCTGGTGTAAGCCCGGATTTGCTTGCCATATCAGCGATCTCCCTGATATTTTCCGGTGTGGCACTCTCGGTATGCAACTGCAGGGGACAGCCCGCATCCCTGGCCAGTTCCATGGCATACATAAGTATTTCATTCGAAGCTTCCCACAATGCTGGTTCCACTTCATAATGGGGACGCCCGGATTTCATGCCTACTGCCTGTCCCTCTTCCACATACCTTGCCGCCAGTTCCAGGCCGGCCTTCATCAGTTCGACAGTCCTGTCAAGTCCCACCCTGCCGTACATCTTTGTAATGGCGGCAGGATGTACCCCAAGTACGGGAAAGGCAGTTACACCAACCTTTTTCACTTCAGCTGCCATGTGTACGGTCTCATCGAATACTTTGTGGTAATCGTCAGGATGATCTACTGTTATACCTATGGTCCAGGAAGGTTTTGAAACTAAAAAAATATGTGAGCCACCAGCGCGCTGGAACGCTTTGGCGGCTTCCACACCCTGACACCTGTGGTCAAGGTGCATATGATGGTCGGTAATGGGAAAAACCGCATCAGTATTCAAAGCAGTCCCAGGCCGTCCAGTTCTTCAACGATCTTATCAACTGCCGCATCTGCATCGGCTGGTTTTTTTCCGCCTGTGACCACAAGCTTGCCAGAGCCGAACAGCAGCATCACCACTTTTGGTTCCGCGATCCTGTAGACCAGTCCAGGGAACTGTTCGGGTTCATATTCTATATTCTCAAGTCCTAGTCCGATGGCTATGGCATTCAGGTTCAGCACAGCACCCAGGTCTGCCGATGCCACGATATTCTGGACTATGATCTCAGGGTTGTCCATGACATCCACACCCATACTCTTCAGTTCGGAAAAAACCTTTTTCAGGCCGTTGTGCACGTCATCTATGCTTTTGGCACCCGTGCATACGATTTTACCACTTCCGAATATCAAGGCAGCCGTTTTTGGTTCTTTTGTTCTGTAAACTACACCTGGAAAACGTTCTTTATTATAATCTGCACCATCCAACTGCAGTGTGATCTTGGGAAGGTCGAGAGTGGCTCCGATAGCGGTAGAAGCAACAACATTCTCAATTTTAATAGTTTTTTTAGGATCATCAATTCTGGCCATTATTATCACTACACTGTTAAGGGTATTCAAACCTTTATATACTTTAAGTAAAGCTGCATGTGGTTTGACTTTTCTATAATGGGGGGCAGGGGTTGCTGCAATAATATTCGATTGTTCCAAATTCATTGAATGAGATGTTACTTTGGCTGCTTTCCTTCAATTGCTGTTATTTTGATTTTATCAATACATCCTGAGTGGTTGAATAATTTAT
>PYCK01000148.1 GCA_009649835.1 Candidatus Methanocomedens sp.
GCTGGAAGAAGAGAAAGGGATGCTGCTTGAGGCAATCGGATGATTGATGACTATTTCGGATTTTTAATAACGATTGCGAACAAAGCAATTGGTGTTTTTCAGACCGGATTTACAGGATCGACAGGATGCGTTTTATCATTTGATCCGGTTATATGGTCAAGAATGGAAAAACCAGAAATAATTTAAAAGACTCCCTTATCTTTGTCCCGTATCAACCATACCACACCCCAGCAGCCAAGGGTCAGGATAAGTGCTGCCAGCCCCACCACATCCACCCTGGGTGTATGCAGGTACGGGTGGGTCCCGATAATATAGTCAAAATAATCCAGCACTAAGAATACGCCAAGTATCAGCCCCATCATTGTAAACGTGGGCCGTTTCATATCTTTTACCAGGGTAAGAGCACATAATATCATACCGATGTGCAGCAAGAACAGCACAGACCTGAACACCCAAGTCTCGGGAGAGAAATAATAGTCAAAATCATATAGCAGCACAAAGAGCGTCCAGATGCCTATCTTGTTTAGCCCTATAAATGTGAAAGTGTCGAACAGGTTACTGCGTCTTCCCACCGAATAGGCTGCCAGCACCAGCACATACATCAGGGTAAAGACCGGGCTGTCAGGGATCAGCGGCCAGTAATATACAGGAGATGTCCTTAACTGCCATTCGTAATAATAGAACCCGAAGGCTGTTCCGATAATAGATGCCAGCAATAGGGAATACCTGGTCAATGGATAAGCCTTGAACCTGTGGAAAAATTCTATTATATCCATTGATATATCTTCCTGTTAATTCCGGTCCAGAGGCCTGGCAGGGACACCGCCCACAAACCCTTCAATATCACTGTTGACAAGGGAATGGGCAGAGACCACAGATCCATTTGCAATTGTTACACCAGGCAGTATCGTGGTGTTTGCCCCCACCATCACATCCCTGCCAATGACCACGGGACCGGTCACGTATTCCTTTATTAAAAACTCATGGCACAGGATCGTGGTATTGTAGCCGATTATGGTATTGTCACCTATCTCGATAAGCTGCGGGAAAAAAACGTCCATGGTAACCTCAAGTGCTATGGAAACATTGCTGCCCACCCGTATCCCCATCATACGGTATAGCCAAAGCTTCAGGCTGAGGGAAGGGGATATCCTGGCCAGGCGCATAAGGATATTATTGTAGATCACTCTTGCAGGAGATACTACATGCTTCCAGTACCACAGCGAATTGTATTTTCCATGTGACTGGAACCGTTCCAGTTTTCGCTGTGCCGTAACCCTATACCTCCTTTACTATTTTTCCCCGTCCGGATGGGATGATCTTCAGTGTACCTCCCTGGAATGCCTGTGTCAAAGGGTCCGTGCCCCGAATCGCATGAAGCCTGTCAAGGAACACTGCAAGGGATGCGATCTCTGAATGGGGCTGGTTTCCAACTGCCACGTTCCAGTCAGCCACCTGGTAGATATCAGGAGGGACCTTTTCAGCACCTACAACCACCATTACAGACTCTGTGCCTGATATCTCATCCAGTACACCGGGCAGGTTCTGGCCGTACATGGTCAGGTGCACCACCTTACCGCCTGAGTCCTGCCACTGCCGTACCTCCTGTTTCCACGAACCCACTGACCTGGCAAAAAAATCGCCTCCCCAACGCCCGGTCACTTCATTGATACTGTTAATAACACCACGGTCATCCGAAGCAAGCAGCATTCCCGAGGCACCCAGAGCCCGGGCTGTCAGCCCGACATGGGTGGTGACCCGCTGGTCCCGCTCAGGCCGGTGGCCGAGCCTCAGCACTACAATATTCATGTTTTCAATAAAGGCCTGATTAAATATAAATCTGGTCACCGTTGACAGGTGATACCGCATTCACTTCCAGGTTCTGGCTTATCCATGATGCAAAACCTTCGGTATTGTCACCGTGCACGCAAACCACAAGCTGGCAGCCGCCATCCACTTGCTGCGTTACCAGTTCCTTGAGGCTGCTGTCACCACTGTGTGCCGAAAAATCATAGAGTTCGATCTGTGCGCTGATCTGGACGGACCTGCCCCTGTCCTCGTAGTATCCCCGTTCCAGTGCCATCCTTCCGTTGGTGCCTTCCACCTGGTACCCGGTCAGTAATATCTTTGACCTTGGGTCGTCATGGATGTGCCTGAGGTAGTACAGTACAGGACCCCCGTTCAACATACCTGCTGTGGTCACTATGACACAGGGTTCATCCATTAGTCTTGACCGCTCCCTTGGATCCACTCTAAAAGCGTCCTTGAAAGCCTTGTCAAGGCGGCCCGGATCCTTTAGGTATGAAGGATGTTTTTTGAGGAGCTTGTAGACATCCACTCCCATGCCGTCCACATAGGGCCGTATACCATACTTTTCCAGTATCATGACCACTTCCTGGGTGCGCCCGATAGCAAAGGCGGGTATTATTGCCCATCCTCCGCCCTCCACTGTATCTTTTATTGAGTCAATAAAATCCCGCTCAAGCTTCGACCTTACTGTGTGTTCAGTGCCAAAGTAGGTACTTTCCACTATTGCTATATCTGCAACTGGCAGGTTTTCGGCCGGACCAAGCAGGTTGGTGTCCCTGGTGTCTATATCACCTGTGTATAGCAGGCTGCCGCTCTTGTTCTCAAGATATATGCTTGACGAACCCGGGATGTGTCCGGCGTCATACAGCATGCCTTCGTAGCCTGAGGCATCAAATCCGGTGCCGTAATCTATTGAATAGGTATGCAGTTCAAAATCCCTGACATCCTCGATCATAAATGGCAGCACCTGGCCCTTTGCCCTTGCGATCTTCATGGTGTCCCTGGCCAGTAGTGATGCCAGGTCTTTGGTCACTGGTGTCATGAATATGTCAGGTTTTATGTCCATGAGGTTGGGCACCACACCGCAGTGGTCCAGGTGACCGTGGGAGACGATGACAGAATCGGGGCGCACGCCACCGACCGGGTATAAAGGGGGTTCGGCGGGTTTCATGCCGTAGTCAAGCAGGACATTGTCGTCAAGTAGTATTGCAGAGCGGCCCACTTCACCGCAGCCGCCAAGGAATCGTAGGTTTATGTGTATCGCCTCTAAATATTTCCATAAGTGAATACTCACCATCATTCGGATAAACTTACATTCTTGTTTAATCCTTGATTAGTTTTACCAAATGTTGCTTTTAATATCTCGCTTGTTAGTATCGCAAAGTCTTTTTGCTCTTGAATGCCCCTGGTTTTCTATCTCATCTATCCTTTTTTTCCAGTAGGCAAGCCCGTCTTTGCTATCTGTAAGGACTGCAATGATGTTTGAAACAGAATAGTTCCATTCATCATCATGCCATATTCTTCTTATCTTATTATTATGAAAGACGATTAATGATTTTTCCGAATCCATATCATTTCCCCTCATTAAACTCTTCGACAATCTTAATCTCTTCTTTGGTCATATGAACCAAACAGACTTTGTTAAATTTGTATTTATCCTTCTAAATCTACTTCCACCTTACTTTAATTTCCTTTTTATCTTTCCTATGTAATCCATCTCTTTTTATGTGTGTTGAACAAGTTATCTTCATCAAGGAAAAAGTTATACTGCAGAATAACTTGACTCCCTGATATATCCAATAAAAATACAATTGCCACCACCATAATATATTTATGTCAGTAATACTTCAGTGGACTAAATACAACCCATAGTAATATTTCATTATAACTCAGGAGATAAATTCAGATGATAGGCGGATTAAATAAAGAACAACTACAGCGCTATTTACGCAACATCATGCTCCCGGAAATTGGCAAAAAAGGCCAGCAAAAACTACTCGAATCAAAAGTGCTCTGCATCGGTGCCGGAGGTCTGGGTTCCCCAGTCATCCAGTACCTTGCCGCCGCCGGAGTAGGCACACTTGGCATCGTGGACAACGATGTGGTGGACATGAGCAACCTGCAGCGCCAGGTCATACACGGCGGGAACGTGGATAAACCCAAAGTGACCTCGGCAGCCGAGTTCGTGGAGAAACTGAACCCCGACGTGAAGGTCGTACCCTATCAGACCCGGCTGGATGCCGGTAACATCATGGACACTATCAAAGATTATGACATCGTGATGGACTGTTCTGATAATTTCGCCACACGGTTTTTAGTGAACGATGCCTGCGTGCTGACCGGCACCCCCCTGTCACACGGCAGTATCTTCAGTTTTGAGGGGCAGGTCACAACAATTATCCCAGGGAAAGGACCATGCTACCGCTGCCTTTTCGAACATGCGCCGCCCCCGGGTACGGTCCCCTTAAGCCATGAAGTGGGAGTGATGGGTGTGCTGCCCGGTATCATTGGTATCATCCAGGCCACCGAGGTAATAAAATACTTGCTTGGGATCGGTGAACTACTACTTGGCAGGATGATATATTACGATGCCCTGTACATGACCTTTGATGAGATCAGGATACGCAAGAACCCACAGTGTCCCGTGTGCGGTGAGGAGCCAAAGATCGATCAAATACAGGAAGAGATCTATGATGGGGCGTGCCGGATATGCTAAAAAAAGGAAGTGATGAGTTATAGCAACAGCAAAACTTGACCTTTAGGGAGAGGTTTGTCCCTTCACGTTTTTGAAGACTACATTGAAACTGGAAGAACTGTATCCAGGCGATACACTGGTGGCCACATATGACAATGAGCCCGCTATTGGGAATATGCACCGGAGTTTAAAATCCGAAGGGAATAAAATCATTAGTATTGAAGAGATTGGATCAGAATTGTGGAATATAGTCATCGAGAAGGCATGAAAGGTTGCAAAATATTCGTATTATAACCTTTCAATCCATTATTTTTTCCAGTGAGGCCCTGACCTTTTCAAATATCTGTTTTTTGTACATTTCAGGTTCTGTTATATTGTACAGGGAAATACCGTCAATAAACCAAGCCACTTCATTGACGAGCTTTTTTTCTTCCAGTTCATCTACAAGCAATTTCAGTTTGCTAACATCATCCATGGCCTGTCTCCAATCCCCACCGCTTTTGATGTCGTAGATTTCACCTTTGTAGAAAAGTTCCAGTTTGTTAAGTACGAAAGAATACGTTTGAAACCACTGCACATCGTCCTTTGAGACATTTTCAAATCCAGGCGACCTTTTATACATGTTTTCCTGCAGCATCCCGGCAAAAGCCGCAATTTCAGTGGACGTCAATGTGTCATTATTTACCTTTTCAAGTAGCTCGGTAAATTCTTTTACACTCATCAGTAGATTAATAGTAATTAATTGCCCAAATATCTTTTGCAATATCTCCAATGATCTAGTGGTTGACTGATTGCTTTGTTTTTTTAAGTCTTTCTTGCTATCGTATCATTTTTACCATGCCATGTAGCTGCAGATTGTGGGGGAATACTAAAATTTATACCAGGATGTTAATTGCAACATTACAATTTTGGTAAAAAAATTCACTGTGTTTATATACATACAACTCCACCTAAGTCCAGGTGAGATTAAATGCCTGGCAAATGGTACTCAACTGCATGTAAGCATTCAGTCAACTACTTTGGCTGGCTTGTAGGCGATCTTGAACGCTTTAAAAAGAAAAGTGAAGCCTCGGTCAGTCAGGAATTCATGGATAGCCTGAATTTTTGCGGATTTGATGTTGAACCCTACGAATCCCAAATATTAGCCATATCGGGTGCTGTAATCTCATTTATAATGCTTATTGTCATGGACCTGGTCTTTTTCAGGTTCATGGTAGTCAGCTCCACCACCATAATCTTCATGGTAATGACCACTTTGCTCATACCTTCAGCCCTGCTGCTTTATCTCAGTGAATATCCCAAGATCCATGCCAGGTTCCTAAAGATACACTCCCTGGGCGATATCCCAGAGATACTATCGTATGTTGTCATGAGCATGAAACTGGTATCGAACATGGAGCGGGCCATCTCTTTTGCAGCTGCCAATTCGAATAGGCCCCTGGCCCGGGACCTGCGTAAACTGATCTGGGATATGCATGTAAGAGTGTACACCGATATCGATGATGCCCTCATAGCCTTTGCCAATCAGTGGGGTAAGAACAGTGAGTACTTCAAGCGTGCACTGTACCTGGTTAAGAGCAGTACAAATGAGCCTGATGAAGCACAGCGTGTGATGACACTGAACAAGAGCCTGGATATTGTGCTGGAGGGTACCAGGCATACGATGGAAGGGTTTGCGGCCAGGCTTAAGACACCCACCTATGTATTGTACAGCATCTTCATCCTGATCCCGCTGGCACTGGTGGCGCTGCTTCCTGCTGTGAGTATTGTGGGAGTGCGTATCGATGCCGTCACCCTGATACTGCTCTATGACCTGATCCTGCCGCTGGCCACCTTTGCATATGCCGAGTATATCCTGCTTCAGCGTCCTGCTGCCTTCTCGCCGCCCAATATCCCGGATGAACACCCGCGCCTTGTAAACATCAGGAGTACCAGACGAAGTACAATGATATTATCAATAGCAGTAGCGGTATTGATTTCTGCATCCGGGTACATTTGGCTGCAACTTGGCAATCCGGGTGGGATTGTGAGCACAGGTGCTATGACGGGGTACGTACCTGTTTCGTTCCCCTTGATATGGGGTGTCACAGCCCTGATCTCCATATATGCATTCAGGGTCTATGCACCATATAAAAGCATCAGGGATGAGATTAAGGAGATAGAGCGACAGTTTGCAGATGCCCTGTTCGTACTGGGACGCCGGATCAGCGAGGGGCGTTCCCCTGAATGGGCGTTCATGCAAACCGCCCAGACCATGAAGGGTACCGGCATTGGAAAAGCATTCCAGAACGTGGCGCAGAACATCTCTTTTCTCAGGACAACGCTGGCAGGCGCAATATTTGACCAGGAATACGGTGCGTTTAAGAATATCTATTCAGAGCGGGTACATACCACTATGCGGCTGTTTACCGAGAGTGTATATAAAAGCCATGAGGCAGCAGGTGTTGCCATTGTAAAACTGGCAGACCACTTGAAAGAGCTGCAAGAGGTTGAGGATAACATTAAAAGCTCACTGTATGATGTGACCTCCACAATGAAAACAACGGCTACAATATTTGCACCCCTGATCGCAGGTGTGACCCTGGCCCTTTCAGAGGTTATCCAGAAGATACTGCAAGATATTTCACACGAGATGAGCAGGCTGCCTGATGATATCAGTATTTCATCGATCATGTCAGATGTGGGAGGCGGGATGGAACAGAGCATATCTCCTGATGTGTTCATACTGGCAGTGGGATTTTATATTATCATCCTGGTTGTTATCATGGTCAGGTTTGCAGGAGGTATCGAATACGGCGGGGACAAAGCCCAATTCATGTATGAACTTGGAAAGGGGCTGCCTTTGTCGATTTTGGTCTTTACAATTTCCATGGTTGTGAGCAGGACACTTTTCGCTTCAATTGTGTGAAAAAGTCAGTATCTCTGAACAATATATCTATATGATATAGCCCCATCTAAGTAACATCTAGATATTTGATAAGATGTAGGCATACTATCGATGGCTCCCTGATGATCCATCAACCTGCATCCCCATGTTGCTGTGTCATGGAGATGGTCGCCGAATCATATATTCTTGTATCGTGCTACACACTCTTCGTACATATCTAACATGAACACTTTGAAACTTACCTCATAAGTGATATTGATTTTATCAATGCTTTTATTCTAGTATATAAAGTATAAATTTCTCCTCAAATCTTGATATATTGAAATGCATTTATAGATTCCAGTATGTCAAGATAGAANGGCAAACCCTCAAATATGAGGGAATGCCATGCATGTTTANCCACATGCAAGANTTACTATCTCAGCAAGACATAAAAACTGTTCGTCCTCTTTCAGTTCGAATGATATTTGAGGACAATCATAATTGGGATGCATTTAGCCTTGCTAATAAAGACATTCTTCGTGATGTTGAAATTAAAGAAGTCAAGAAGATGATGTCTTGTAAGGATGAAAACCGTGGTTTTTTTATACAGTTTTACAGGTATTCCCAGTAAATATTTGAGCTAGGAACTTTTTTTATTGCAAAATGGAGTGAGTCAGCACGATTTCCAACGGTTTATACGTACGTGTTTGCAACAGAAGCATTTAGAAGGTCTCAATTGTCATACTATCACCAGATAAACTGTACAACCAAGGTACTCCTTTGGGCAGTCAACTTTGGCGCTATTCCCGAATTTTGTTACTTTGTGAACGAAAAACCCTCAATGTTATCGATTTCCAGATGATTTTGTGCTTGTATCTCTACTTTCCTCATTGGATATCCTATAGATATCTAATATATTTATAGAT
>PYCK01000149.1 GCA_009649835.1 Candidatus Methanocomedens sp.
TCACCTGCCAGAGCCGCACTGTGCAGGAGTTTAGGACTTACGCTGCCCAACCCCAAGGCAACCCGGGCATGGTTCTCCACCGCCTTTTTCTCAATACTTGAGATTATTTCGCTCATGCTCACACCATGATATGGTTATTTTTCATCAATACTGCACATTGCTGCCGGCTCTTCTTGAGCCTTTTCCTCGTACCCTGCACCGGGCAGGAATTTGCCGCGCCCTTTTTTTGCATGAATACCTTCATCCCAGATCACCTCGCCCCCGGATATGGTCATTGCAGGGAATATAGCTTCCATACCTTCATAGGGACTCCAGCCCGCCTTGCTGTGCAGCTTATCAGCATCGACCTCTGATATATTTGCAGTATCCACAAGCACCAGGTCGGCATCGAACCCTTCCCAGATGGCCCCCTTCTTGTGGTTTGTCAGTCCGAATATCATTGCCGGATTGGTGCACATGACCTCAACCATCCTGGGCAGAGGGATAAGATTGCGCCGCACCGCCAGCAGCATCAATGGCAGCATGGTCTCAACACCGGGCACACCTGCAGGTGCTGACCAGATATCTGTCTGCTTCTCTGCTTCGGTGTGGGGCGCATGGTCGGAGGCCACGATATCAATAGTACCATCGTTCAGGCCATTCCACAGGTACTGGAGACTGCGCCTTTTCCGAAGAGGTGGGTTCATCTTGCCAAGTGTGCCCAGCCTGTCGTAATCCTTATTTGACAGGAACAGGTGGTGCGGTGCAGCCTCAGCTGTGACCGTGCCCCCGGAATCCCTGGAATCCCCGTAATCTCCATGTTTGGCACCCCGGATGATACCAACAGCTTCCCTGGTGCTGATATGACACAAGTGTGCCTTTGCATTGAAAGCCATAACATCTTCTATGGTATTGGCAACTGCCACTGCTTCTGATAAATTCGGCCGGCTCAGCGAATAGGATTCTGGCTCCATGTCCCCCTTTGTCAATTTACCGTATGATTCGAGCATCTCCTGGTCTTCTGCATGGATACATGCCAGGGCGTCCAGGTCGCGGGTGATCTGCAATGCTGCAGTCATGTGGTCGCGCTCCACTGTCATAGAACCCGTGCTCTCACCAAGGAATATCTCGCCAAAGGCCGAGCAGCCTGCCTTCCACAATGAGGCAAGCTCATCCAGGTTATCCTTTACACCGGCATTGATCCCGAAATCGATTATGGATCTGGAAGAGGCAAGTTCCTGTTTTGCCTTGAAAGTACCCTCATCCAGTGTAGGGGGTATGGTGTTGGGATGGTCTATCACTGTGGTCACCCCACCGGCGGCAGCTGAACATGAACCTGAGTACCAGTCCTCCTTGTGGCTCATACCCGGTTCCCTGAAATGAACGTGGACATCGATAATGCCGGGGAGTACCAGCATATTGTCTGCATCAATAACAAGATCAAAATCATTTAAGGGTATGATCTTTGCAATCTCGGTGACCTTCCCATCTTCAATGGCCAGCTCCGCTTCATGTATCTGTCCCTGGTAAAAGATGCGGGCGTTTTTGATTATTGTGTCAGGCATTGTGATTGTATATGTAATTGATATAATATTAATCGAATCTCTCAAACATTGTATGGGTAATAGTTTGCCTAAATCATTAGAGAAATCTAAAATCTTGACAGGATTTACAGGATAGACAGGATACTGGTTGCCATTCCATCCTGTAAATCCCGTAAATCCGGTCCATAAAGCCAAGTCGTGAGATTCCATGTTCCATGATATGTTCCTGGAGAATGAAGTTACCCACACGAAGTTAAAGAGAGCCTATTAATCCTGATGTAAGGGGTGGTCTATATATAACTATATATTTTATATGGGAAATATTTAGATACCTTGACAGTAAACACAAAAACGAAAAATATCTATGCTATTTTGTAACAAGATATTAAGATGAAAGAACATATTTGTAGAACATATCTATAGAACATATTTTGAGTATCTGACATGGTGAAAATATGGTGGATAAAGCACAAACAGATGTTGATAACATAATCAGGGATATTATACAGGATATTAAGGAGATGGGGCAGCGTACCAAGCTTTCCATTGACCGAACCGTTACTTCCCTCAAGGAGCAGGAGACTGGCCTGGCAGATAAGGTCATTGAAATGAACAGGGAGATCGATGAATTCGGTGATGTTGTTGAGGATAAGTGCACCAGGACCATGACAATAAAAGTGTCACCCGGCCAGCTCAGGATGTTAAAGGGCACCCTGAAGATGATCATCGACCTCAAAAGTATAAGCGGCCTGGCAGTTGAAATTGCGTTCATCACCAAGGCCACAGCAAGTTCACCACACATCAAACCACTGGTGGATATACCAAGGATGTCTGATATCCTGCAGGAGATGCTGGACGGTAGTATTGAAGCCCTGGAAAAGCAGGATGTGGAACTGGCAAAGGATATAGCTTCCAGGGACGAGGAAATTGATGCACTGTTCGACCAGGTCAGGCGGGAACTCATCACTTACATGATCGAGGACCCAAAAAAGATAGCCAATGCATCACATCTTACATTTGCGTCACGATACCTGGAACGTATGGGCGACCACATAAACAACCTATGTGAAAGGGTTGTGTACATGGTAACCGGCGAAAAGCAGGACCTGAACAAATGAGGTAAAGATATGGATATTTTCGATCCGATCATACTGTTAGTGTTAGTGGCCGGTCTGTATATGGCATGGAATATCGGCGCCAACGACCTGGCCAATTCAATGGGCACTTCGGTTGGTACAGGTGCATTATCGATCAAACAGGTAGTGATCATAGCAGGCACACTTGAACTGGTCGGTGCGCTCGCATTCGGCGACAGGGTCACAACCAAGATCGCAAAGGGTATTGTACCCATTGAAGATATTATAAGCGTTGACCCGAATATTGTAATAATCGGTTCCCTGGCAGCTATACTTGCTGCGGGTTTCTGGATCACTTTTGCCACTTTCTACCATATGCCAGTTTCCACGACCCATTCGATCGTGGGCGCAGTAACAGGTTTTGGACTGGTTTCTACCATGTTTATTGATACCTTTTCCATTGGCGATATAAAATGGATCGTTCTGGGAAAGATCGTAATCTCCTGGATCACATCTCCACTTATCGGGGCCTTGCTGGCATTTATCATATTCACGATTATACGTATTTTCCTGCTGGCACGTGTGGATGACCCCTACAAGCTGGAAAAGAAATTCGGGTACCTCCAGATACTGTCTGCCTGTTTTGTGGCACTTGCCCACGGATCAAATGATGTTGCCAATGCCATAGGCCCGCTGTCTGCAGCCCTGTCTGCTGCCAATATTACCGAGTACGGCGTCATCCCTGTATGGGTACTGGCCATCGGTGGTATCGGCATCGTGATCGGTCTTGGGACCTGGGGCTGGAAGGTTATTGAAACAGTCGGCAGCAGCATAACTGAGCTGACGCCCACAAGGGGTTTTTCAGCCGAGTTTGCCACGGCCATGGTGGTCTTCGCTCATTCCTACAGTTCATTACCCATATCCACTACCCATACCCTGGTCGGGGCAGTGGTGGGTGTGGGACTGGCAGGTGGTCTTGCGGCGGTTGATTTAAGTGTTATTAAGAAAATAATTGTATCCTGGGTAATCACGGTGCCAGTGGCCGCCCTGACATCCGGGTTGATATTTGTAATATTAATGAAGGTGCTATAATGCCGATTGAGTATATTCGTTCTGTTCTTGGAATCTTCGGGGAATCACCCTTTAAACCGGTTCACACCCATGCAGAGAAAGGAGGGGAGGCTGTGCAAAAGCTTCAGCAGTCGGTGAAAGCCTATTGCAAAGGCGATTATATGGCAGTGCATACATTTGACACTGAAATATCTGCTATAGAGTATGAGGCTGATATAATCAAGCAGACCATACGCAAGCTCATACCCAGTTCCATGATGCTGCCGGTAGACCCTAATGACCTGCTTTCTTTCCTGAAACCCCAGGACTCGATCGCAGATAATGCCCATCATACTGCCCACTGGCTTACCTTAAGGGAGACTGAACTTCAGCCTGAGATCAAGGAAGGGTTGCTTGAGTTGATGGAGCGTATTGTCAAGACTGTTGATGCCTATGAGGATATGGTGGATGATATTGCCAAACTCCTTGAAACATCTTTCAGTAAAAAGGAAATTAAGAGAATACTCAAGAAGGTCCCTATAGTTGAGGAACTGGAACATGAGACAGATATTACCAAGAAACAACTCCAGGCCACGGTCTTCAAATACGAGGACGAACTTGGCGGTACGGGTGTGTTCTATTTGATAAGTCTGCTGCGGGATATGGGCAACATTGCTGATAGTGCCAGTAAGGCAGCAGACCGCCTCAGGACGATGATCTTACGAAGATGAATGAAAAAACAGATTATTTAACTGAATTTGAGCCGGCCTATATGGAACTGGTCAATAGTGGTGAGATTGACAACCGTATTGAAACACTTTATTCGAAACTGGAACAGTGTGATATCTGTCCAAGGAATTGCGGTGTGAACAGGCTCGATGGTGAGATCGGGTACTGCCAGGCCGGTGCTGAGCTGGTGGTATCCTCGGTCCAGCCCCATTTCTGGGAGGAAGCTCCCCTGGTTGGAATTGGAGGTTCGGGTACTGTGTTCCTCGCCAATTGTAATCTGCGCTGTGTGTACTGCCAGAATTATGATATCAGCCATGAGGGAAAAGGTAATCCAATCACCGAAGA
>PYCK01000150.1 GCA_009649835.1 Candidatus Methanocomedens sp.
GAGATATAGGGATACCCATGCGCTGAGCCTTTTAGGGTGCCCCGATCTGCTCCGCCTGCCCTTGTGGTGTGGGGGCTGGCAGGGGCTTTAATTTCATTTCAATTTGGCTATAGCTTTATCGATTTTTTGACCCATAATCCAACTCATAATCCTGGCAATCCGGTCTTTAAGATAACTCCCTCTTACGTTGTCGTAGAAATAACTCACATCATTATCGAACCAACCCTTTTCCTTAAAGTACCTGTAGTCAGTGGGAGACATTGTTTCCAGCCTCGAATAGACAGTTTGCATTAACCTGAAATTAATATGATCCGAAAGTGCCAACTTTCTTGGCTGTTTCTCTTTAATAGCCGTATGGAACTTACCCACCACATTGTCGGTACGGTCTTTCATATCGATGAGCTTTTGCATAGGAGTATTTTTGGGCGGTGCGACGAGACCTATCTGGCCCACGAATTCAAAACCCCACCCGTCTGCAACCATCTTGAGGTATTTAAGAGTCTCGTCCAGTCCCAAACCTCCTGAAACAGCAAGGGTGATGGCATACTTGCCAAAATAACGTGGCCGGTGGAAATTATACGCAAACCGGTCAATGAATGTCTTTAGAAGATATGAAACGTGCATGGAATAGACCGGAGTGGCAAAAATTACTCCATCTGCCTCTTCCATCTTATGTGATATCTTTTCCTTATCATCATGGAGTGGACAGCTATCCTCCCCTTTTATAAAACACATGAAACATCCCTTGCACGGCTTAATATCCATGTCCTTAAGGTGAATATATTCAAACTCTACATCACCCAGCTGCTTGAGCTTATCCTCGATCTGCTGCGTTTTCTCCAGCGTATTTCCTTTATGCGGACTTCCTATGATAGCTAATATCTTCACATCAATCACTTCCTCATTTCATATTGATACCTCAAACTATGCACTGAATAATAGCAATGTTGTATTGCGGTAAATAAAATTGGTTGCCCATTTCAATCATCTTCACACTGGTGCCTTGTGGTGTGCTGGGCCGGCTGCCCGTCCCGATCTGCTCCACCCGCCCTTATGGTGCAGGGGCTGGCAGGCGCTTTTGTGGTGCCTCGTGGATGCATGGGGAGCAGTGCCCGGAACTCATCAGCTTAATCCAGTGGTCCGTGAGTACAAAATGGGTTATCAATTGGGCCGTACTATCAGGACTCCCACTACCGGAGTGCAGGAAAACTTCAATCCTGGTGGATGTGGGGTGCGTATAAAATAAAACAATAAATCATCCAACCTGTCGATTTATAGAAAAATATAAGTAGTAATGGCTATATTCTACTTATTGGGTATAAACCTACACAGATTTAAAGAAAGTTACCTATGAATGTTTTGTTGGTGAGTTATATGCAAGATAAGAAAGGAAATAAAATACAGATTGGAGACCGGGTTAAAGTCCTTTGGGCAGTCGATAAAAGGGAATATGAAGGTAAAGTGATCAATATAAAGGAGAACATCGCATTATTATCGGCCAAAGACTTTTTTGTGTACGTCCATAGACCGGAACGATTATTGAAGATTGCTGGTCAATAAGAAGAATAAAGGGGAAATGCCAAAAAGGGAGTGCGATTGATGGAAATCGGATTCAAGCTACTGAATAGAGCTAACAGGGCACAATTGCTATTAATAATTGGAACCGGCATATTTGCTGCCGGTGCATTGGGTTTTATAGCCGGATACCTGTCACAGGGACAGACCTCGATATTAGGTGCCTTATCTCTTATTCTTGCAGGTGCCGGCTCAAGTGTGAAGAGGGTGAAATATCAATAATATGTGAAAATTTTAACTTGAAATTAATTTAGCAAGACGTTATAAGATGATCGAAGTACAGGACCTAACAAAAACATTCAATGGAAAAACCGTAGTCAATGGACTAAATTTCCAGGTTCAGGAAGGCGAGATATTCGGATATCTGGGTCCCAACAGAGCAGGGAAGAGAAGATTAAAAATCTGCTTGACTTTGCAGGACTTTTAGAAAGAAAGGGTGATAAAGTAGGAACTTTCTCCAAAGGAATGAAGAGAAAGCTGGGACTGGCAAGGGCAATGATCCACGACCCGGATGTTCTCTTTCATAAAAGCAACTGTCGGTTCGATATTCCAAACTGACAGTTAACTATATGTGCTATTAGTTTAAAATTTTATATGGGGTTTCATTATGAATATTCGTTGCTTTTCGTTATTAGTAGTTCTTACAATATTACTTTTAGTCAGCAGTTCGGCCAGTGCTGTTCTGGATTATAAGGATAAAGAAATTGTCAGTGCAGATACTGTAATTGATGACGACCTGTTGATCTATGGGGATAATGTAGATATCAGGGGAACGGTGCTGGGTGATGTTATGGCCTTCGGAGAATCTGTCCGGATATCGGGTAACGTCACAGGCGATGTCATGGCCTGTGGAGGTAAAGTGACTATAAGCGGTATTGTGGGGGATGATGTCAGGATTGGCGCTATTGAAGTAGTAATAGAAGGAAACGTGGGTGACGATGTATTTGTCGGTGCGACCACCGTAGAAGTATCTGAGGAGGCATATATCGGTGGAGATATGGTCTTTGGTTCCGGCCGGATGGATGTCTGGGGTGAAGTTGCCGGAAATATTGAAGGAAGAGCTGGTGATGTGATACTTGCTGGCCCGGTTGGTGGCAATGTGGAATTGGAGGTGGGTAATATCAATGTTCTCTCCACAGCTCGTATTAATGGCACTATTGAGTACACGAGCCCGAGGAAAGTGACCATTCCTCCAAGTACGGTAATTCAGGAAGTGAGTTTTACCAGGCAGGAACCTACTGGTATTTTTAACATACCGGAAACAATTTCAATCTTCATTGGATGGCTCATACGATTTGTCTACCTGTTAATAATTGCACTGCTGGTCCTTGTCCTGCTACCTGACCATGTTGAAGCAGTAGCCAGGAATATACCAGAAAATCCAATATTGAACCTGGCTATGGGATTTGCGCTGGTTGTTATCGGGTTTGTTGGGTCGGTGGTGTTTATGGTAACTGTGATTGGTATTCCCATTGGATTGATATTGTTATTTGCGACATTATTTGCCCTGTATGCTGCCAGGTTATATTTCGGGCTGTGGCTGGGCAGGCTTATATTTTCACGGCTTGGTAAGGAATCCAAACCCTGGATGGATATGGTGCTTGGGGTGCTGGTACTGTTCATCCTGACCAGCCTTCCATGGGTCGGTGGTTTGATATACCTGGTTGTGACGTTCATGGTTATTGGAGTGATATTCAGCACCATGAGGGGTTCTGCTAAGGCTTAGGTCACAGCGTTGGAATGAAATGATAGATCGATAAATCGACCAGTCTGAACGAAATGGGAGTTAAGTACATGAACAACAAGAGTTCAAACCGAAGCAAATCACGACCTGATGAACGCCCGTTCGGGTATCTCGTCAGTAGAGAACTGCTACATCGAGA
>PYCK01000151.1 GCA_009649835.1 Candidatus Methanocomedens sp.
TGCACAGGATACACCTATGATGCCATTTTTAGGGGTGTTTGCGATCCTTGCCGCATTCTGCATAAAAAGGTCTAAAAGGAAGCTGTAACATATGAAGTGGAACAGGAAAGTGAAGATGGTAACAGTCTACCTGTTTACCATCATTTTCCTTGTTTTTCTCAATTTTTTACTTCCGCGCCTCCTGCCCGGTGATGCGATACTTGCGATGTATAGTGGTTCGGAGATACTGGTCACTGAGGAACTGTACAACGAACTTATCAAACTCCATGGGCTTGACAGACCACTCCATGAACAATTTATTACCTATCTCATACAGCTCGCACACGGAGATCTTGGATATTCCTATATGTATCATGCATCCACGACCGATCTTATAATGGGTGCACTGCCCTGGACAATGCTGCTTATATGCACGTCGTTCATCCTGTCAGCCGTTGTCGGGATCATACTCGGTGTGGAGAGTGCATGGAGGCGAGGCAGAAAAATCGATAGGTGGCTACTTACTTCAATGCTATTGATCGATGGGGTCCCGTCCCTTGTAATTGGTATTATATTTCTTACGGTATTTGGTTTGTATTTTGAATGGTTCCCGAGCGCAGGTGCAATAACACCCTACTCGAATGCTCAGGGTATTACACACATCAGTGATGTCCTGATGCATCTGGTACTGCCGCTTGCAACACTTACACTGTCACAGATCCCTGGTGATTATCTCTTGATCAGGAACAGCATGGTACTCACGATACGTGAGCCATTTATACTCACGGCTCGTGCAAAAGGTCTCAAAGAGCGCAAAATAAGGTATTGTCATGCAGCAAGGAATGCGATCCTTCCGTTTTTCACACGCATTGGTGTCAGAATTGCATTTGTGATAACAGGGGTGCTTTTTATCGAAACGATCTTTGCATATCCCGGACTCGGGCTTTTGACATACAAAGCAATATCGAATCAGGACCTGCCACTTATCCAGGGGATCCTTACTGTCTCGGTACTTATTGTACTTCTGACAAATATTCTTGTTGACATATTTTACAAAAAGATCGATCCGAGGATTGAATATGCATTTTAGGTTTTTCAAGGAATTCAAAAGAAACAAGATAGGGATCATAGGGCTTGCAATACTGTTGTTCCTATGCGCAGCAGCAGTCTTTGCCCCGATCCTTGCCCCCCATGATCCATGGGATTATTCTTTCATGTATTTACAGCAGCCATCAATGGACCATCTACTGGGAACCAACGACATAGGCTATGACATATTAAGCGAATTACTCTGGTCACTCAGGACATCGATACTTTTTGGAGTCTCTGTTGCAGCCATAGCGTGCACGATCGGTACTTTGGTTGGGGTTTCTGCTGCACTGGTCGGCGGGACATACGATGTTATTGTCATGAGGTTCGCAGATGCACTGCTTGCAATACCTTCGATCCTGGTTTTGATCCTTATCGCAGCATACTTCAAGCCCTCTATTTTTATTTTGATCATCACATTATCACTTATCATATGGCCGACCATTGCAAGAGGGATGCGTGCCCAAACGTTCTCACTTAAGACAAAACTCCACATAAAAGCAGCAAAGAATATGGGTGCATCGACATTCTATATTATGCGCAAACACATCATACCAGAACTTTTTCCGCTTTATGCGATGGGGTTTGTTACAAAGGCAAAGATCGCAGTATTCATGGAAGCCGGACTTTCATTTCTTGGAATATTCGACCCGACTGTAAAAAGTCTTGGGATCATGATAAGTTATGCAACTCATTTCCTGTATCTGGATGTCTGGTTCAACTGGCTGATGCCACCGGTTCTTTCACTCTCACTGATCATCATATCACTTGCTTTTATATCATATGCAATAGAGGAAATCTTTGACCCAAGACTCAGGAGTAATCATGACACTCAAATTTAAGGACTTAACTGTAAAATACACAATGTCCGACACATTGAGAGATGGTGGTGGTGATATCAACATCAACTCCATCGCTAACACCGACACTAACACCAACTCCAACACTACCATCGACCCCAACATCAACTCCAACACTACCATCAATTCCAACGCTAACACCATTACTGCGCTTGATAACATATCCTTCGAAATCAATAAAGGAGAATGTGTTGCTGTAATAGGTGAGTCGGGTTCCGGCAAATCCACGCTTGCGCTTGCATCCATGAAACTGCTGGCTTCCAACGCTTTAATGTCAGGACAGATATTGCTTGATGATGTCGATATTTCAGATATGACCGATAAAGAGATGGAACAGTTAAGGTGGAACAAGATCTCGATTGTGTTCCAGAATTATGGGGATGTATTGAATCCGGTTCACAGGATCATTGACCAGATTGCCGAACCACTTATCAAGAACGGGGAATCCCGTAGTGCTGCGCTGGAAATGTCCGGAAAAATGCTTGACCACCTGAAGATCAAACCGGGCCGGGATGTACTGTTCCCCCATCAGATAAGTGCAGGAGAGAGGCAGCGGGTTCTGATGGCTATGGCATTGATCACTGATCCTGATATTCTTGTGCTGGATGAACCGGTTGCATCTGTGGATGCGATTACAAAATCCTATCTTGCAAAGGTGATAAAACAACAGGTGAATGCAGGTAAAGCGGTGCTCCTGATCACCCATGACCTATCTTTTGCACACCTTTGCTCTGATCGTATCGCTGTGCTCTATTCAGGTATGATCCTTGAATTACTGCCATCCCAAAAACTGCTGGATGCACCGTGCCACCCGTACACCCGTGCGCTTGTGCGCTCATTTCCGATGATGGAGCGTGCTAAAGACCTTGCAGGTGTGAGGGGGGCTCCGCCATCAAAGATATCTGGTGCAACATGTGGATGTATTTTCCAGCAAAGGTGTACACAGTCCATTGATGTATGTTCTCAAAAGCAGCCGCATGCAATGTCAATAGATGGAAGTAACGGGGATGGAAGTTACGTTGTCTGCCATCGTGGAGGCATAGCGACGATGGTATGTATGAAAAACATTTCAAAATCTTATAAAGATATAGAGGTTCTCAAGGATATTTCCATCACACTTGATGAAGGCGAAATACTGGCACTTGTGGGAGAGACCGGGTCAGGAAAGACCACACTTGCATATCTTACTGCAGGTACGATCAAGCCGGATGGTGGAAAGATGGTCTTTCGGGGACAGGAAGTGGGAACGATTGAAAAAAAAGAGTTTTTCAGGATTGTTGGTATTATTTACCAGTCCCCGAAAGACTCGATCAGCCACAGGTTTACTGTTTTTGAAGCGATCGCCGAACCTCTGCGGATACACGCTTTATTTGATGATAATTCGGTAAAGCGGATCAAGGATGCTTTGAATGAAGTGCAGTTGCCTGATGAAGATTATTTTATGCAAAAATATCCGCATGAACTGAGTGGTGGTGAATTGCAGCGTGTGGCTATTGCACGGGCACTTATACTTGAGCCTGACCTGCTTATTGCAGATGAGTCCACGTCTTTCCTTGATCCGAGTGTCCAGGCAAAGATATTGAAACTTTTGCTTGACCTTCAGAATGAGCGTGGTATTTCCATGTTATTTGTTATGCATGACATCGGGGTTGCACGCAAGGTTAGTGACCGGATCGCAGTTTTACATAATGGCATGATCGTAGAGAACGGTCCGTCACACAGGGTTATTTCGAACCCGCAGCATTTCTACACGAAACTTTTGATCGATGCGTCAATGGGTAATGAAGTGTGAAAAGGAATCTCCACTATATCTGAATTTTCGCATCGCTCCTCAATCACCACTTTCCCGGTCTCTGCTCCTGTTAGCCCTCATCTTACCAATCCCAAACGCCAGCGCATCGGTCGGGCACGCGTCGATGCACACACCACATGCGTAGCAATCGGGTCGC